>CAYJWA010000027.1:0-12619 GCA_964373775.1 uncultured Candidatus Saccharibacteria bacterium
TTCTGCCTCCGCATCACCTCAAAATCTCTTTTGAATTGATAGACGAAGAGTCGCGCAAACTCACCTTCAATTAGCCAGCGCCGCTCGCCATAAATCATCTTCTTCGCAAATGCGTATTTAGTATGCGATCGCATACTAAATACGCATCTCATTGTGAGGGCGCGCCGGGTTACTTGGTATAGACATCAAAGTAATCCCGCAGGGGCGCGTCATTTTCGAGACCCTCAACAATAAGATATAAAACATCTTTTCCGATTTTGAAGTCGGCCTTGAGGAGCGCAATGAAGTCCTCGCAGTCATGGGGGTACACCCAGACGCTTTTCTGCAATCTCTTGAAGCCGACAGCGCACAAGGTATCTCGCAAGCGGTTGCGCAGCCATTTTCTTTTCTCCGGTATGTCAAAGATAAGAACACGCCAGCGCCCATCCCATGTCTCCGGTCGGGGCAGCTGGTAGTTAAAATGTTCCCACTCACGCAGTTTCTCCTTTCCTTTTTTTGTCAACTCCAAAAATCTTCCACTCCAACGCAGTAGCCCGTTTCTCACCAGCCGTTCCCGCGCCGCAAGAATGGATCGGTATTTTCTTCGCCGCGCGTTGCGGTCCATCAGTTTGTACATTTTGTAGATGCTCCCGGCCAACATCTCGGCGGTCAGGTCAGAAACCGACTGTGCAACCGAAAGCATTGTCCGCTGCAGTTCGGTATGTCTAATATCTTCTCTGACTTTTTGCTCCATCCTTCCCATGCCAGGCAAGTATACCAAATAATGAATGAGGTAAATAGTCTACGATCGCAGACTAAATACACACGTTAACAGTATATCATAGAATGCGGCGGGGGGTGTGGATAGTTACAACTCCGTAGATTGGAGGAGAACGAAAAGTTCCCCCACACTATTCTGGCAGGAGTGGCTAAACGGGCCTCAATTTTGCTGAAGCAATTGCAGAAAAAAGGCTTTTTTTCTGCACAGTTTCAGCGTACCCGTGACGACAGCGGTTGCGATGTCCATCGCATAATTATGCGATGGTAGTGTACAGTCAACCTTAATAGAGAACCGATTGTGGAGGAGTTTCTTCCGCGGTCGGCTTTTTTTGTACCGAAAAATGTTAGAATGTTTTTATGAAGAAAACGGAGGGAAAACATAAACGACTGGTGCTCTTTGACGCGCATGCGATACTGCATCGCGCGTATCACGCGCTGCCGGAGTTTAGCAACTCAAAGGGCGAGCCCACGGGCGCGCTGTATGGGCTTGCGGCAATGCTCATAAAAATTATCGCGGATTTAAAACCCGACTACCTTGCGGCGGCGTATGATTTGCCGAAGCCGACCTTCCGACACGAGGCGTATAAGGATTACAAAGCGGGGCGCGCGAAAGCGGACGATGCGCTTATCTCGCAGATGAAGCGCTCGCGCGAGATTTTTGAGGCGTTCAACATCCCGATTTACGATAAGGAGGGGTTTGAGGCAGACGACATTCTCGGCGCTATCGTTGAACAAGTTAAAAGTAAAAAGTTAAAAGTTAAAAGTTACGATGTAGTCATCGTTATCGCGTCGGGGGACCTGGACACGCTCCAACTGGTTGATGACAAGCAAGTGCAGGTCTTTACTTTGCGTAAAGGAATTCAGGACACGGTGCTTTATGACGAAGAGAAGGTAAAAGAACGCTACGGGTTTTCTCCGGAGCTTTTGCCGGACTTCAAGGGGTTGTGCGGTGATGCGTCTGACAATATAAAAGGAGTGGCGGGTATCGGGGAAAAAACCGCGACTGAACTCATTAAGAACTTTGGCAGCGTTGAAGATATTTACAAGCAACTCAAAAATAAGAACTCAAAACTAAAAACGACAACAAAGCCCCGCGTGATCGGGCTTTTGGAGAAAGGAAAAGAAGATGCGGAGTTCAGCAAGATTTTGGCGACCATCCGGCGCGACGCACCGATTACTTTCACGCTACCGGAGACGCCGTGGCGGGAGGGCGTGGATATAGCCAAAGCGGAAAAGCTCTTCAGCGAGCTGGAGTTTCGGACGCTCGCAGAGCGTTTCAAAGAAACGCTTGCGGCCAACGGCAAACGGCCAATGGCTAATGACCAACGGGAAGAAGACACCCCCCTCAATCCATTCTCTTCCTCCGAAGGCGGATCCGCCTCTGGCGGAAAAGATGGGGGAAAGGAAAAAGGGGAAAAGAGGGGAAGAGAACCCACTACACCAGCCCAGGCTACACTTTATTCAAGTAAAGAGAAGCCGCAGGGTGGAGATGTGCAGGAGCTTGCGGTGGCGCTCTGGCTCATTAACTCCAATCTGACGAACCCGACACTTCAGGATATTTGTAGTTTTGCGCAGACGAAGGATATGAGCATTGCGTGGGCCAAGATTATGGCGGAATTGAAAGCGCGGCAACTTACCAAGGTGTTTGAAGAGATCGAGCAGCCGCTCATTCCCGTGATAGAGAAGATGAACAAGCGCGGGGTGAAGACCGATGTTGCGTACCTGAAGAACCTCTCGCAGGAATATCACAAGGAACTCTCAACACTTGAGCAGGCGATTCACAAACTCGCGGGGACAGAGTTCAACATCAATTCACCAAAACAGCTTGGCGATATTCTCTTCAATAAGCTCGGACTCAAGGCGGCGCGGCAGAAGAAGACCGCGGGAGGAGCACTCTCTACTCGAGAATCGGAGCTTGAGAAGATGCGGGAGATGCACCCCATCATCCCGAAGATTCTGGAGTACCGCGAGTTTCAGAAGCTCCTCTCCACCTATATAGACAATTTGCCGGAGATGGTCGGTAAAGACGGGCGCCTCCATACCGAGTTTCTACAGACGGGAGCGGCAACGGGGCGAATGGCCTCCCAAGACCCGAACCTGCAGAACATTCCGATTCAAACCGAGCGCGGGCGGCGCATCAGGAATGCGTTTGTCGCCGAAAAGGGGTTTCGGCTTCTCGCATTCGACTATTCCCAGATCGAGCTTCGGGTCGCCGCGATACTTTCCGGCGATGAGAAACTTATTCACATCTTTCAGGCGGGGGAGGATGTGCACACCTCTGTCGCGGCTTTTGTCTTTCGCGTGCCGCGCGATGAGATTACCAAAGAGATGCGGCGCGAGGCGAAGGTGATTAACTTCGGGATGCTCTACGGTATGGGCGTGACTGCGCTTCAACAGGCACTCAAAGAGGGAAACACTGCCGTGTCGCGCGCGGACGCGCAGCGCTTCTTAGACGACTATTTCACGCACTTCCACATGCTCGCCGAATACATCGAGGGGGTCAAGGCCGCCGCCGCGGCGAATGGCTACACCGAAACGCTCTTCGGCCGCCGCCGTTCCTTTGAAGCCATTCACTCGCACATTCCCTACATCCGCGCGGCGGCGGAGCGGCAAGCCATGAACGCGCCGTTTCAGGGCACGGCCGCGGATATTCTGAAGCTCGCCATGATTCGAGTGGATGAGTTTTTGAGGAAGGAGAAATTGGGCGACAAAGTATTTCTCATTCTCTCCGTGCACGATGAGTTGGTCTATGAGATTCCCGAGAAGCTTATCAAACCGCTCGCGCCGCAGATTAAAAAAGTCATGGAAACCGTGTTGCCGCCCAAGCTCGCAAAGGGTGTGCCGATTCTTGCGGACGCGAGCGTGGGGGACAGTTGGGGTACCATGAAGCGTTTAGCGGGGAGCGTTTAGCGTTTAGAAAAAGACGATACCCCGCTTTATCTCGAATGGGATTTTTTATGCGTCGTTTCGCGTTATGCTAAAATGGGTGGAATGAAAAAGGATTATCACATTGGTTTTGTTTCAGTCGCTGATTTTGTGGAGATGAGAAAACGCCTCACTTCGTTTTTGAAGTGAGGCGCTTTCTTGTGACCCCTGCCGAAGCAAGGGAGGGCCGAAGCCATTTGTGCTATAAAGATAGCAAGAGGTGATAGTAAAGTCAAGCCATTTATCAACATGTTGTATTTTTTCTACGGAACGGATGGGGCGGCGGCGCGCGCGAAGGCGCGGGAGCTTTTGGAGTCCTTGCAAAAGGAGGAGCCGGATGCGCGAGTGTTTCGGATAGACCCCGAGCGATGGGTGGAGGTGCATCTGGAGGAGCTTATCGGAGGTCAAGGATTGTTTGAGCAGAAGCTCTTGGTATTCGCTGACCGGCTGTTTGAGAACGAGGAAGCGGAAGCGGCGATTGAAAAGAATCTGTCAGAGATAGGAAAGTCCAATAACATTTTTATCTTTTTAGAACAAAAAGTACGCAAGCCGTTTTTGCTTGAAATCACGGAAGTCGCCGAGGAAGCAGAAGAGTTTGCAAGTAAGGAAGCGAAGAAAAAACCCGAGTTTGATATCTTTTCGTTGACCGATGCGTTCGGCAGGCGGGATAAAAAGAATCTCTGGGCACTCTTCCAAAAAGCAGTTGCAAGCGGCGCGGCACCGGAAGAGATACACGGGATGTTGTTCTGGCAGTTGAAAAGCATGCTCCTCGCGATGCACTGCAAAAACGCAGAGGAGGCGGGGGTGAAGCCGTTTGTTTGGAGCAAAGCCAGAACATTCGCGAAAAATTGGAGCGAGGGAGAACTGAAGAAACTTTCGTCAAGATTGGTTTCGCTCTACCACGACTCCCACCGCGGGCTCCACGAATTCCCGATCGCGCTTGAGCGGCTGATTTTGAGTTTGTAAAAAAGTCCGCCCACTTGGAATCGAACCAAAATCAATTGCTTAAAAGGCAACTGCTCTACCATTGAGCTATGGGCGGCTAAATCATTCGTTTTAGCGACTGATCGCCCGACCAGTTTGAGTACATCCTGGTCTAGGGGTTCCTATTTTTATAGGACTTACGCGTTTGGTCTGAATTCTCCCTTCATAAAGGGAGTACACATTAGGGGGAGGGATTTTGGGCTCTGGTATAAAGGCGAAATCCCCCGCCTTTCAGGCATCCCCTTTAAGAAAGGGAGAATAAAACCCCAAACGCGTAAGTCCTATTTTATAGCACATTCCCGCAGAAAATTGAATTCCGCGCGGAGTCCGCGCAGTTCGGCGTCAAGTCCGCATTCTACAAGGGCACATCAAACGCGAAGAATCCGGCGCCGGAGAAGAGGAGCGAGAGCGAGATGATGAAAAGGAGCAGGAAGAACCGCCGGTCATGCGGCCAACGGTCGCCGTACTTTTTCTTTAGGTACAGCACAGCGGCGCTGATAAGCGCGGCGGCAAGCGCGGCGAGTTGCGTGTATAGACCGACAATGAGCAGCGCGCCGACGACCATCTCAACAATTCCCAGAACGAGCGCATAGCGGGCGCCGGGGCGGAAACCAAACGACTCAAAGAGAGCGGCCTTTTCCGCTCTTTGCCGGCGGAGTTTACTCCAGCCGAAATCAAAAAACATGACGCCGAGCGCAATGCGCAAGAGAAGCGGGGCGATGAGACCGAAGGCGAGAAGGTCAGGAAAAGGGTTTAACATAGCTCAATACTACCATTGACTTTTGACTTTTAACAGTTAACAGTCAATAGTTAACGGTCAATGGTGTACTTGATTCTGCATAATGTACGCAGTGTGCATAATGTCGCTTCTATCTTCCGCACGGCGGACGCGGCGGGAGTTGCAAAAATATATCTGACTGGATATACGGCAATTCCTTTTGACCGGTTCGGCAGAAAGCGGAAGGATTTTGCAAAGGTGTCGCTTGGCGCGGAAGAGAGTGTGCCGTGGGAACATCACACAAGCGCGGGTTCGCTTGTGCGCGAGTTGCGAAAGAAAAAGGTGTATTGCGTTGCCGTTGAACAGGCGAAAGAATCGGTTGATTATCGGCGCGTTCGCGTCCGTCAGCGTACAGCTTTTCTCTTTGGCAACGAGGTATCAGGATTATCGTCTTCTTTGCTCAAGCACTGCGATGCGGTTGCCGAAATCCCCATGCGCGGCAGAAAGGAATCGCTCAATGTTGCGGTGGCTGCGGGGATTGTGCTATTCAACGCGGCGACTGAATAACAGATGACAAATAACTGAATCACTGAATAACCAAACGATACCGAGACGATGCCTTGTGATTCTGTTATTCAGTGATGAGTGATTCGATTATCGGTTAATAGCCGTACGCGCTTATCAGTTTGCCGTCCGCATCCAGGAGCTCAATAACCTCGCGCCGCGCCCGCCAGACCGGTTCGCCGCGGCCGAGGTAGATGCGCCACTCTCCGCGGTAAAAATCCGGTTCGTTTTTGTGGAGCGCCACGCACTGTCCGTAGCTTATTTTTTTGAACACATACGCCTGGCAGTTTCCATCATTCGCGAGATGCACGGGAAGCGCGCCGGATGGCGAGGTGCATCCTGGAAATGAGGAGATATAGTCAATGCACGCTTCGCTTAATTGCGCCGCAGAGTCCGCGGAGAGTTCTTGCGCAGGAGACGGACATTCTCGGGGAAGCGACGGCGTAAAACTAGTGCCCTGTGAAAAGAAGCCGGTGCATTTGTTGATGCGGAATGACATTCCGTTCGGCGAGTAGCCCGTGATGATGTAGGCGCGTTCTCCCGGCGCCAGAGAAACCGCATCTCCCTCGCCGACACCCCCGGGGTACGGGAGCCGCCACGCTCTCGGAATTGTAACGATTAGATGGCTCACCGCACTTTTGAGAGCGAGTCCGGTGAGCGACACCGGCGCGGTATTCGCGCTCGCCGCCTGGATGAGCACATATTCGCTCGCCGCGTTCGCTCCGCGGGAGAGCGAGGAGATTGCGATTTTTCCGCGCAAGGGGGATGCATTCGCATCCGCTTCCGCTTGCTTTACCTGCTGCTGGAGTTTTGTTACTTGTGTTTCGGCTTGCTTTATTTGCTCTCCGATTTCCTGCTCTTTTGTTTTTGGGGCAGGCGGTTCTACCGGAGCAGTACTATACTGAACCGCGACCGTGGAGGTGGCGGGCGAAAAGAGCGAGCCGCCTTTGCGCGTGCTCCAGCCCGTGTAGGCCAAGACCGCGACAACAAGGACGAAACCGAAGAACCATTGGAGGTCGCTATGCATGATATAGATACCAATATACTAATGGTACTAATGATACTAATTGATGCGAATAAAAACCAGTAGGAAGAGCATGTTATACTATTTGCATTGTGAATCGTATTTTATTTTTACTCCTTGTTTCGCTTGGGGGTGTCGCTATCGCCGTGGGCTCTGTGGTGTTTGTCTCGCAAGAGTTTTCTTTTGCGGATGTCCGGGCTTTGGCCGCAAGCGTTTTTTTCGTGGACAGCGTAACCGCGGACGGCCTTCGGCAGAAATATGCGCGCGCGGCGCGCGGCGACAGCAAAGTGAAGATTCTCATTGTGCCCGGACACGACAACGGCTCCTGGGGGACGGAGTTCCGCGGTGTGCGCGAAGCGGATATGACCGCAGCGGTCGGAGAGGAACTCGCGCGGCTTCTCTCTGCTGATGATGAATACGAGCCGGTCTTGGTGCGCACACGGCAGGATTATGCAAAAGAGTTTCGGGATTACTTTGCCGAGGAGCGGACTTCTGTTCAGGCATTTGTGGCGAACAAAAAACAGGTGATGAAGGACTTGATTAAAGCCGGCAGGATTCACCGCGCCACCGGGGTGGTACATAACACCGCGCCGTTTGATGTAGTATGGAAACTCTACGGAGTGAACCGGTGGGCAAATGACCACGGCGCTGATGTAGTCCTCCATCTTCACTTTAACGATTATCCCGGGCGGACATATCACCGCGAAGGCCGCTACAATGGATTCTCCATTTACACCCCGGAAAAACAGTTCTCAAACTCTCGGGCGAGCCGCGCGCTCGCGGAGGCGTTTTTTGCGCAGTTCTCCAAGTTCTTTGCCGCAAGCAACTTTCCTCTGGAAGACAGCGGCATTGTGCCTGACCAAGACCTCATCGCAGTCGGCGCATATAACACGCTTGATGCCGCGGGTCTGCTCATTGAGTACGGTTACATCTATGAAGAACGGTTCAAGGAGAGGGCGGTCCGCGAGGCATTCCTCAAAGAACTCGCTCTGCAGACCTACATTGGGCTCAATAATTTTTTCGGCAGTCCAAAAGAATCCCTGCGTAGGTATCAGACCACATTTCTTCCGTATGCATGGGAGGCGCCGCTTTCGCAGGGGGTTTCGGCACAGCCGTCCGTGCTCTCGCTCCAAGCCGCGCTTCTTTTTGAGGCAATCTACCCGCCGGAAGGGGACAAACGAGCATGCCCCATTACCGGCAGTTTCGGCCCCTGCACCGCGCGCGCCGTTTCGGCATTTCAAGAAAAGTACGGCATCGCGCCCGCCTCGGGCATCGCGGGCGCGCAGACGCTTGCAAAGCTTAATGAACTCTATTCAAAGTAAGTCAAAAGTTCGAAGCTCTCCGTTCGAAGAAATTTCATTTTTTTAATGTTCGAAGTTCTTCGAGCTTCTGACTTAGAGCTTCGAGTTTATCGTTGCGCGAGAATCTTCGCCAGTTCCTCTCGCGCAACGGCGGCGTCATCCCACGGCTCCTTCTGCCCATGCGGCCACATGATAAAGGGGTCGGTGCCCTTGCCGGTGATAAGGACAGCATCGCCTTTACTGGCGCGGTGAAGCGCTTCGCGAATTGCGGCGCGCCGAGCGAGAATCAGAGTTGGCTGCTTGTGTTGTATTCCGGTCGCCATCTCGTGGATGATGTGTTCCGGGTCCTCGTCGTAGGGGTCTTCGTTGGTCAGAATTATCTCGTCGCAGTATCTCTCCGCAATGCCCGCCATCACGGGACGCTTCCACCGGTCTCTGCCGCCGCCCGTATTGCCGAGTACGCAGATGCGGTACTTGCCGGCGTAGGTCTGATAGAGTTTTTCAAGTGAATTGGGGGTGTGCGCATAATCAACAATGACCGAAAAATCAGCCCCTTCTATCTTCTCCGCCCGTCCCCGAATGCTCGTTATTTTTGCAATGCCGTCACGAATCTTTTCAATCGGGATACCAGCCGCCGCCGCGAAGCTCCCGGCGGCGAGGATATTATAGAGATTAAACTCGCCGGGAAGTTTTGAGTTGATACGCGCGCCTCGCCACTCAAACGCAACTCCTTCAGACGAGACAACAGGATTGCCCGCATCTTTTTTTGTATAGATAATCTCTGCGCCAGCGGTGAAGACCTCCAAAAACTTCGGCGCTTCTTTATCGTCTCCATTCACCACCAGGATTTTGCCGCGTTTCCGCGAGCGCTCCAGCGCCCGCGCAAGCGAGACCTTTGCCGCCACATAATTCTCATACGAACCGTGCGATTCTATATGTTCCGGCGCAAGGTTGGTGAAAATCAGCGCGTCAAGTGAAATAAACTTATGACGAAACTGCCGCGCGCCTTCGGAGGTCATCTCTATGACCGCGTGCGTGCAGTTCGCGCGCACCGCGCGGCGCAAGAACCGCTGCAAGAAGAACCGTCCCGGCATCGTCATCTTGTGGAGATTGCGCTCCTTCTTCTCTCCAATTTTGAAATGAATGGTAGAAGCGTGCGCGGTTTTATAGCCCGCCTCATCAAGAACCGCGCTTACCAATTCCACCACCGAACTCTTGCCTTTTGTTCCCGTTACGGCAATGACCTTCAGTTTGCGCGAAGGAAATCCAAAGATTACGGCGCTCAAAAGCGCGAGCAAGTAGTGGTAGGGAGCAAAGAGAAAACGAGGTGTTATTGTGCGAAGAAAATCCATAATCATTTGCCGAGCAGTTTCAGCGCCTGTTTTACCCGCTCGCTTGTTCCAGTAACTTCTCTCGCGACTGCTTTGAGCGCCTCGCGCGCTTCGCCGTGCGAATAGCCGAGCGACTTCAGGGCCTCAAGAGCGTCAACTTCTTCTTTAAGTCCAGGACCTTCTTCGCTCGCGCCGAGTTTTTCTTTGAGTTCCAGAATTATTTTTTCCGCAGTTTTTCTGCCGATGCCGGAAATTTTCGTCAGGTATGCGGTCTCGCCAGAGGTAATGGAGCGGCGCAATGTTTCTGGAGTCGCGACATTCAAGATGTTCAGCGCGGTCTTGGGACCGATGCCGGGGACGCCGAGGAGAAGTTCAAAAAGTTTTAAGTCGTCAGTTTCAAGGAAGCCGAACAGGTCTTCACTGTCTTCGCGCACCGCGTGGTGCGTTTTGAGTTTTGCGACAGTACCGATTTTGAGCCGGCGGAGCGTGTCTTCGGTGACGAAAACGCGGTAGCCAACCCCGCCGACGTCGAGGATGACGAACCGCGCGGCTTTTTCGGAAACAGTGCCGGAAAGATATGAAATCATGTCTGAAAGTATATAGTAGATAGTACTTAGTAGATAGACCAGAAAAAAAATTGCCTTTTTTCATTTTGTCTGCTACGCTTTCTTTGCTTTGATTCCTAGTGCCTAAGGCCTAGATTCTAGCCCCTAACACATGGCGATAACTAGTTCAGCCAAAAAAGCCCACCGCGCCTCGCTCCGCAAGCGGGTCTTTAACCTGCGTAGAAAGCAAGCGATTAACGAGGCAGTGAAGAACATCAAAAAACTTGTTTTGGAAAAGAAACTGACTGAAGCAGCAAAGCTCCTTCCGCTCGCCTACAAAGCATACGATAAAGCGGCAAAAGAGCACACGATCCGCAAAGGCGCGGCAGACCGCAAAAAATCCCGCCTTGCGCATTTCATTCAGACGGCAAAGTAAAGAGCACTGCGAGGCGCTTTTACTTCTAATAATCCTCTCGACAGGAATTGAACCTGTATTTTACCCTCCGCAGGGGTATGTCCTATCCGTTGGACGACGAGAGGGAGGTTAACAAAACTTATCACCAACAATTAACAACCTACCCCGCATAGTAAAGCAAAGCTTACTACGGGGCAAGCAACAAAAAGGGACAAAACAAAAGACACCTTTCTTTTCCGCGTCAGTTCGCGTGAAGTCAGCGTTGGTCTGCGCGGCTTTGCTAAAACCCCAGATATTCCATAATTTTCCGCGACAGCGGTTCGTGAAGCTCTTCTTCCGGAAGGTACTGCAGCAAGAATTTACGCACGGTTTCGGGATTTGTGTCAGCAAGCGGAATGATGAGGTACGGGGAGAGCATTTTCTGCGATTTGACGATAATTCTCGGCTCTCCATATTCCTCCTCAACCCAGAATGATTCAAGCACATTCCACGGATACGCGATTCTCCCTTCGCGAATGCCCCGCTCTGTCAGGCGGAAGGCGATAAGCGGCGGCTTTATGCGGTTTCCGAGGGAGAGGGTTATGGTGCTGATGAGGATAAAGACCGCGAAGAGAATGTTATCCAGGATAATAGAAGTAATGATGATGGAGAGCGCGATAATCGCAACTGCCCAGTACCAGTCCGGGCTTCGTTTGCGCGGCTGTCGCGTATGTGCTTCCCAGTGAAGTTCTTCGTTCATATATGCTCAATAACTTAAGAAACTTTCCAAAACACAAATTGCCCAAAATCCAAACAAACCACAAACCTCTCAAAACACAAATTGGTCTTTTCGTTTGGATTTTCCCCCGAAGGGTGGACGCACTGCGTTTTGGTAGGTTTGTCTGGATACTGGATACTGCGCTTTGTGTTTCAAGAGGGTGTTTCGCGCCTCGGATGTATGTACAGTTGAATGTAACTATGAGCGGATGTTAAAGGTATCTATTGGTCACGCGCTTACCGGTATGAGGGCCTTGAGGTTTATTCCGTATAGATTCATCGCCGCAAAGAAGATGGTGGCGCAGAGAAGCGCGGAGATAATGCACCAGGTGCACCACTGCCGGAGGATGAATAATTGTACGATAATAAGGTAGAGCGAGAAAAGGAAAGCGATGAGAGAGAGCGCGAAGAGGATGACAGAGGGAAACGATTGCGAGAGGGCGGGCGCCGCAAGAAAAAGAATGTAGGCCGCAACGATAATGGTGTAATAGATAACGCCGAGGACTTCAACCGGCATATCCATAAACCGCGAATACCTGCTGTGAATCACCGGGTCGCAGGAGTGCCCAATGGGGCAGGTGAGCGGCTCATGGAGACGTTTCTTTCGGTGGATATAGAGCGCGATGCAGACCCCGCAAAACGCGCAGGCGATAATGATGAAATGCAAAACCGATGCGGACATGCGAATAGTGTAGCATACGCAGTCCCGTCCTAAAATCTTGTCAGCTCTGTTGCGCTTTGATACAGTTACCTGGTGAGCAAAGAATCCTTTCCGTCCGACACCCCAAGTGTACGACAGGAGCGCTGGAGCGAACATGTCCCCCTGCCGAAAGAACTTGATGAAGACACTACCATTTTTGCCTACGGGTACCTGCTTGATGTGTCCGAACTGAAAAAGCTTCTTGCAGAGAAGCGGACTGATTTTGTTGTGCTTGAAACCACCCGACTGGATGAGGCGCTGAAACTCCGGCGGGAGCATCCCGATGATATTGTTATACTCCGCGGCGTGCGTCTTGAAGGAGTGCGCGTGTCTGTGGTAACCGAAGAACAACTCCGTGAGTTTTACAAAGAGCAAGGCGAGTCAGTTGAGGCGCTGGTGCAGAAAGGACTCCTTGAACCAAACCCCCGTCAGCACAGTTATCTGTACGCGCGCGTCGCGGGTCCTACAGAGCGCGGACGGTTTCTTGATGGGGGGCTCATCGCCGGACTGCGGCGGGAAGAATTGGAAGAAGTGTTAGACCCCTATGAATTGCCTCCGGTGTATCGGCGGCAGCGCGTGCCGGAACTTACGATAGAA
>CAYJWA010000028.1:0-12429 GCA_964373775.1 uncultured Candidatus Saccharibacteria bacterium
GCACCGCAGAGCGTACTCGCGGCGTGGTGCTGACAGGCGCTTCCAAACGCGCTACACTTTCTCCGAAAGGGAAATACATGAATGATTCAAGTTCTTTTACACCAGTAGCAGTGACCGGAACGGTAACTCCGGCTGATATTGACACTTCCAAAGGGCTCGTGGGGAATTGGGGCATTGTTGCGCAGCATATCGCGTGTAATATTGTGCTCCTGTGTCAGAAGGCGCAAAACTGGACCACGCTGATTTCTTTTGATGAATTAGCGAGCGTCTCAACAGAGCGCCGCACCGTGCTCTTCAATATACTCATTGAGCTATGCGAAGGCGGCTTCCTCACTGCGCAAGGAAGCAAAGAGGAGTGGTTCTACACGGTAACTGACAAATTCATCAGGGCGTGCGTGCCCGTTCCTTCTCCTGCACCATCCTGAAAGGAGATTGATTCTCCCGGCGCGTTTTTCCTAAAACAGGGAAACAGCGCCGGGATTTTTCTTTTGCGACATAAAAATTGAGAGCGGCACCGCAGTATGTTAGACCCTGCGGGCCGCCCCGAATGACCCTGCGCGCCTGCCTGCCGAAGCCTCGCGTGTCCATCGTAGCCTTGGCGAAGTTGGGGCGTAGGCAGGGAGCGCAGGGTGTCCCCCATTCGTGTGCGCCTTCCTAAAATTCGTGTGCACCATTCGTCAAGTGTATCTACCTCTATTCGTTAAGCGTATCTACTATGAAGAAAGACGATGCCCAGTATCCGACCGGTCTCTTCTGATGTTCTTAAGAACATTAGAATAAGAGATTTTTAATACTCCTACATTCCTAGGAATGTAGGAGTATCAGAGACAGGCAGGCACCCTCGCGTGCGCATACGGCTAAAGACAAAAAGAAGACAAAAATGTGATACTATCGTCTTATGTCACTGAGTATCGGAATCGTCGGACTCCCGAATGTGGGGAAATCCACGCTGTTCAACGCGCTCACGAAACAGAGCGTGCCCCCACACCTATGCAGTGAGTACCATAATAAAAGCACCGGCAAATGCGATAGGTGTGGGGGCGTGCCGGCGGAGAATTATCCATTCTGCACGATTGACCCGAGCGTCGGCGTGGTGGCGGTGCCCGACGAGCGTTTGGAGAAGCTCTCTGCGTTCAGTCACTCCAAGAAAACCATTCCAGCCGCAGTGCAGTTTGTGGATATCGCCGGACTCGTCAAGGGCGCGGCAGAAGGGCAGGGGCTCGGAAACAAGTTTCTGTCGCACATCCGCGAAGTGGATGCGATTGCAGAGGTCGTACGGGTCTTTGAGGACAAAGACATTATTCATGTGGCGGGAAAGGTTGAGCCGCTCTCCGACATAGAAGTCATCAACTTGGAACTTGTGCTCGCGGACTTGGAGACCGTGAGCAAACGACTCGCTTCGCTCGGAAAGGATGTGAAGGCGGGGAAAAAGGAAGCGGTGATTGAAGAGGGGGCGCTGGAGCGGGTGCGAAAGGTTTTAGAAGCGGGCAGATTAGCGGCAGATGCCAACATTTCCCCGGGAGATTTTTCTGCTATCCGGCATCTTAACCTTTTGACTTTCAAACCAATTCTGTATGTGCTCAATGTCTCTGCCGCAGACGCCGAGACCGCAGATAAACGCGGATACAGAGCGCAGATGGTCGCGGATATAATCGGCGCGAATCAGCGTGACTATCAGCGCGCATCCGCGTCTGTGGTGGAGATTGACCCGATTTTCGGAACAGGACTTGATTCGCTCATCAAAAAGGCATACGAGGTGCTGGGACTCATCACCTTTCTTACCACCGGCGAGGACGAGACCCGGGCGTGGACGATTCAGCGCGGCTCACAAGCACCCGAGGCCGGCGCGGCCATTCACACCGATTTTCGCGACCGCTTCATCCGCGCCGAGGTGATTCACTGCGACAAACTCATGGAGGCAGGTAGCTACGCCGCCGCCAGAGAAAAGGGATGGGTGCGCACGGAAGGAAAAGAATATGTCGTTAAAGACGGTGAAGTCATCGAATTCAAGATTTAAGGTGAGGCGACGGGGATGCGTGCCCCGCAGTGAGCCGGGTCCGTGAGGCTCTACTACCGGGGTACTGGAGATTAAAAATATAAATAATGGGAGCCGCCAACATTGTCAGCAGCTCCCGAAAGGGAAGAATCGCGTTAGTCCGGAATGAGTTTGGGACCATCGGCGTCCCTCGCGAGGGTGAATTTGCTCCTACCGACTGCTATGTATCCGATGGTCTGCACAAGGCGGTTAAAGGGTGCCGCTGCGGGGGAGCACTTTTCGTTTTCGAACAATCCCCCGAAATGCCGGCGGAGGGCAAAGATGAGCCAGCCTAACTGATGTTCCGCAAACTCTTTTCTGTATCGGGTTTTGAGATTTCTTTCTAAATCCTTTATCTCTGCCACAGCAGGCAATTCAATGTTTATTCTCATTTGGTCTCCATTTGGTTTGGTGTGCGTTCACCCCACAAGATAGCACTGCGTGGCCACTTGTCAAGGGACAGGGAATGTGCTATTTTTCTTGCGGCCTTGCACAAAAAACTGCAAGCCGGAATCCCATTCATGTTATGAAAAAACTCGGCTGGTTTTTGCTGTTCTCTGGTTCTGTCTCTCTGGTCTTCTCACTCTTCTTCCTGCTTCTCTTTCTGGGGGGGGTGAGGGAAGCAGGCTTCCTCGTTGTAGTCTTAGGGAGTATATCAGGAATAAGTTTTTGGAAAGTTTGGCAGATCTATTTCCCCAAGCGAAGCCCTTGACTGCAACACTCTTTGTGCGGGAACTGGCTGTACGCCAGTTCCTTTTTTGTGATATACTACGCGGGATGGACAAACCAAAACTCACCCCCAAGGACTTTTTTCTTTACCTCGGCGCACTCGCGACGCTCTACTGGAGCGCCGGCTCTCTCATTGCACTGCTGTTCACCATAGTGGATATGAAGTTTCGCGACGAACTGCAATACTATGTTGACCCATACTCAGGCGGTATCCGGTTCGCCATCGCCTCGCTCATTGTAGTGTTTCCTGTCTCCCTTGCGCTGTTCCGTGCGCTCAAGAAGGATGCACTCGCACACCCGGAAAAGTTTCTCCTGCCTCTGCGCCGCTGGCTTTACGCGATTACTATTTTTGCCACCGCCGCCGCGCTTATCGGCGACCTCATCGCCCTTCTCAACGGATTTCTCGGCGGCGAGCTTACGGCGCGATTTGCACTGAAAGTTGTCTCGGTGTTAGCAGTCGCGGGTATCGTCTTTTGGTTCGCCCTTCTTGAAGTCAGAATGAAGCCGGATGTTCCCGCGAGAGTGCGGAGCGAGTTTCTCTGGGGTACCCCGCTTCTTGTCCTTGCCGCCGTTCTCTACGGACTTGCAGTTATGGGTTCTCCCGCAACCATCCGCAAGCTTCACTTTGATGAGCGGCGCGTCTCCGACCTTCAAAACATTCAGTGGCAGATTGTGAACTACTGGCAGCAAAAGGGAAGATTCCCCAAGTCGCTCGCTGATTTAGAAGACCCAATTTCCGGTTACCGGAACCCGATGGACCCGCGATCAAAGCAGCCGTACTCGTTCACGCTCGGCGAAGGGTATGTCTTTGAACTCTGCGCCGCGTTTGAACTTCCGAGCAATGAACGCAGTCGCAGTATCGCGAAGCCGTACCCGTCGGATGGTTTTAGCGAAAACTGGGAACATGGCAGCGGCCGTGTCTGCTTTGAACGGGTGATAGACCCCGAACGGTATCCGGTGAGACCAAAAGGAGTCTGAAGTCTCTGCTTTTCTTCTCTGGGGCACTGCAAAAAATGGCCACGGTCGCTCGTCGCGTATCCGTGACTTTCTCGATGCGTCCAGAAGGAACCAACTGGCCTCAGGGCACTGTAAGGCCGCTTTTCAGTAACGAGCTTCAGACGTTTGTTGTAATTGTCGGCGGTCGGTGCAGTCGTTTTATGCGTTACTGCCCGTCACATTTAGTGCAGCACTATTTGAGAAAATCGCAAAAGATTGTATAGTACTCTCTACAAAGCAATGCACTCATACGACCATAAAAAAATAGAACGTAAGTGGCAGAGGGTGTGGGATGCACAGAAGCTCTATCAGGCGAGGGACGGAGGCAGGCGGAAAAAGTTCTACGCGCTCATAGAATTTCCGTATCCGTCCGGCGATGGGCTCCATGTTGGGCATCCGCGCCCGTATATTGGGATGGACATTATCGCGCGCAAACGGCGCATGGAGGGCTACAATGTGCTCTACCCGATTGGCTGGGATGCCTTTGGCCTTCCGACAGAAAATTATGCCATTAAGACCGGCATTCACCCCGCCACAGTTACGAAGCGCAACACCAAGAACTTCAAGCGGCAGATACAGTCGCTCGGCATTTCGTTTGACTGGTCGCGGGAGATTACCACGACCGACCCAAAGTACTATCGCTGGACGCAGTGGTTTTTCCTGCAGTTTTTCAAGCACGGCCTCGCGTACAAAAAGAAGATGCCGATAAACTGGTGTCTCTCCTGCAAAATTGGACTTGCGAACGAGGAGGTGGTAGACGGGCGCTGTGAGCGGTGTGGCGGAGAGACGGAGAAACGCGACAAGGAACAGTGGATGCTCGCGATTACCAACTATGCCGACCGGCTGGATAAGGACTTGGACCTGGTGGATTACCTGCCGCGCATTAAGACACAGCAGAGGAATTGGATTGGACGAAGCGAGGGAACTATCATTAAATTCGAAATCCGAAGCACGAAATCCGAAACAAATTCAAAATCACAAATACAAAATTCAAAACAGGGAGAGGTAGAAGTATTTACAACGAGGCCGGACACGCTGTTTGGAGCGACATACCTTGTACTCTCACCAGAGTACAAGGAAATTCCAAATTACAAGTCCCAGATTACAAACTGGGGAGAAGTTGAGAGCTATATCCAGCGAGCAAAAGGGAAAACTGAAATTGAGAGAACTGCGGAGGGAAAGGAGAAGACGGGCGTAGAATTGAAAGGCGTTAAGGCAATAAATCCGGCGAACCAAGAAACGATTCCCATCTGGATAGCCGATTATGTCCTCGCGGAATACGGTACAGGTGCGATTATGGCTGTGCCCGCGCATGACGAGCGGGATTTTCAGTTTGCGAGGAAATATAACTTGCCGATAAAAATGGTAATCTGCCCGCACTATCCTGCGCCAACCTGTCCCGTTCTCGACGAGGCATATCTCGGCAGTGGGCATCTCGTTGATTCCGGGAAATTTACCGGAATGAAATCAGAGGAAGCAAAAAAAGCCATTACTGAATTTGTCAGAGGGAAGACAGTGACCACATTCAAGTTGCGCGACTGGGTGTTCTCGCGCCAACGCTACTGGGGAGAACCGATACCGCTACTTTTCTGCGAGAGTTGCAGAAAAGTAGCGGAAAACTCCAAATCACAAGCACCCCGCCTGCCGATTAGCGGGCAGGCAAATTCCAAACAAAGCCCGAAAGAACCAAAATACAAATTCTCCGAGGGAGAGTTGCTTAATCCGGGGTGGATTGTAATACAGGATAACAAACTGCCTGTCAAGCTGCCGAAGGTGGCGAACTACAAGCCTGCGGAAACCGGCGAGTCGCCGCTCGCGGCAGTCTCGTCGTGGGTCAACACGAAGTGCCCGAAGTGCAAAGGTCCCGCGAAGCGCGAGACCGACACGATGCCGAACTGGGCCGGGTCAAGTTGGTACTACCTTCGCTATCTTGACCCGCGCAATAGCAAGCAGTTTGTCGGTAAGAAAAAGCTCTCCTACTGGAGCGGTGATTCTTCACGAGCATCTGATTCTCGTAACGAGAATCAGATGCTCGTGACGACAAAATCCGGCCCCGTTGACTGGTACAACGGCGGCATGGAGCACACGACGCTCCACCTCCTCTACTCGCGTTTTTGGCACAAGTTTCTCTATGACCAAAAGCTGGTGCCGACGCCGGAGCCCTACGCGAAGCGCACCTCGCATGGGCTCATTCTGGCCGAAGACGGAGAAAAGATGTCAAAATCCAAAGGCAATGTGATTAATCCGGACGAGATAGTCAAAAGGTTCGGAGCGGATTCCCTCCGCGTCTATGAAATGTTTATGGGACCCTTTGAGCAGGCCATCAGCTGGAGTACCGACTCACTTGTTGGAGCAAGGAGGTTTCTTGAGAGAGTTAGCAGATTAAAGTTGAAAGTTGAAAGTAAGAAAAAAAGACCTGACTCGGAACTTAAATCTTACAACTTAAATCTTACAACTTTACTTCACCAGACCATACAGAAGGTGAGCGACGATATTGAGCAGATGAAGTTCAACACGGCCGTCTCTGCGCTCATGATTCTCGTGAACGCGTTTGAAAAAGAAGAGAACATTGCTAAAGGCGATTTTGAAACATTCCTTAAGCTTCTAGCTCCGCTCGCCCCGCACCTCTCCGAGGAACTCTGGTTTAACCTCGGACGGCGCGGCTCAATTCATCGTGAACCATGGCCTTGCTATGACGAAGGAGCGCTTGCCGAGGCACGGGTGACTATCATCGTTCAAGTAAACGGGAAAGTGCGGGGGAGTTTTGACGCAGAGCGGGGGCTTTCCGAGCAGGAAATGCGCGCTCGCGCCTCTGCTCTCCCGGCTCTCCAAAAGTGGATACAGGGGACGGAAATCAAAAAGGTCTTTGTGGTGAAGGATCGTCTGGTGAACATGGTTGCGAATTAGAACTCATCCCAAAACCTATCGCAATCCAAAGCCGCGCCGGATTCAAGGGAAAAACGGCGCAGACGAGGGAGGGGTACCGCGGTACGGCGACCGAGGATAAAAGCACTGGGCTTCTGAATTTTTCATGTTTTTATCGGATGTTTTTTCGGATAAGCGGACCGGAGCCAGTATCCATTACCTCAAAGCCGGCGGCTCGGATATCGGCGCGGAGAGTGTCGGCTTTTGCGAAGTTCTTGTCGCGGCGCGCGTCTTCGCGCGCCGAAGAGAGTTTTTTAATGTTTTCCGGGACTGCGTTCATTTCTTCAACTAACTTTGCGCTTTCCTCAATAAGGTTAAGTCCAAGCACACCGTCAAAATACTTAATGATGGACACACCGACGGAAGCGGTTTGCCCGCTTACTACCTGATTAAGGTATGCAATAGCGACTGGGGTGTCTAGGTCGTCACTCATCAACTCCTTCAATTTCTGCTCAAAGATACTGTCCTGTTCCGTTTTCCCAGATTTTACAATCCTTGCGACACCCAGCAGTATTCGCTGAAAGGCAGTCTGCGCCGCTTCAAGTGCTTCAGAGCTAAAGTTAATGGGAGAGCGGTAGTGTGCTCCAAGCAGGTAGTAGCGATAGGAAAGCGGGTGGATTCCGCGTTCTTTGAGGGTTTGTAGGGTGATAAAATTCTCGCCGGATTTTGCCATCTTTTCGTTCCCCATGTTCAGGTGTTCGTTGTGCATCCAGTAGTTCGCAAGCGGGACGCCGTATGCCGCCTCTGACTGCGCGATTTCGTTTTGGTGGTGAACCGGAATATGGTCAATGCCGCCGGTGTGGATGTCAAAGGGCTGTCCCAGGTATTTTCGCGACATTGCCGAGCACTCAATGTTCCACCCGGGAAATCCCGGACCAAACGGACTCGGGAACGCCGGGAGGCCGGGCTTTGCGAATTTCCACAGCGCGAAGTCGCGCGGGTTTTTCTTTTCTAGATTCACCGCGACTCGCGCGCCCTCTTTTAATTCACCGAGCGCGAATCCGCCGCGCGTGCCGTAGGAAGGGGACTTTGCGGTCTCAAAATAGATGCCGTCGTTTGTTTTGTATGTGAACCCTTTTTTCTCCAGTGCTTGAATCAGTTCAATATCTTCTGCGATGTGTTCGCTCGCTCGGGGAAAGAGCGTGCCGTCTGTTTTGATATTGAGCGCGGCAAGGTCTTCGCGAAATGCCTTCTCGTATTTGTCCGCGACCTCTCCCATCGCATCCAGAGTAAGCGGTTTTCCCTCCCGCCTCAGCGCTTTCACCATTTTGTCCTCACCGTCGTCAGCATCGCTTGAGAGATGTCCCACATCCGTAATGTTTATCACCTGCTTCACCGCGTAGCCGTTGTATTCCAGCGTCCGCCGCAACACATCCGCGAAGACATAGGCGCGCAAATTCCCGATATGCGCGAAGTGGTACACTGTCGGTCCGCAGGTGTACATGGTCACCTCATGGTCCTTGGGGAGGTCGAATGGGTCTTTTTTACCGGTGAGAGTGTTGAACAACTTTATGGGCATAGATGAAGTATGAAGTATGAAGTATGCAGGAAAAGACTCTCCTCCATAATTCTTAATTCCGTATTCTGTATTCCGCGCTTTGCGCTACAGCCAGCGCTTGTTCTTAAACCACGAATAGAGCGAGAACGCGATGCCGATAAGGAGAAGCACCAGAATCCAGAAATCAAAAGGTAATCCGACAATGGGGCGGGAGATGGACTCTATCTGAAAGAGGGAGAGTACGGTGGTCGCCGGAAGCGCGATAAAAGCGAGAATCGTGAGCGTCTTCATAATCTCGTTCTGTTTCGTGGAGAGAAGCGAATTGTTCGTCTCGCGGAGTTCCGAGAGAAACTCTGTGTTCCCCGAGACCGCATGCTCAACGCGGTAGTAGTCGCCGATAAGCGTTCGCAGGTGGAAGCGGAAGTCCTCGCCGAAAAGTTTTGCGCCGGCAACTTCAAATGATTCCAGCACATCGCGGTGGAGCGAGAGCGAGCGCTTAAAGTCCAGAAGGTCGCGCGACACGCGGGAAAGAGAGAGCACCATCTCCCTTTCCTCGCCCTCAAAAATGCGGTTTTCAATATCGCCGAGCGTTTCGCGGACCGCGGCAATATCCTGCAAGAGGTCTCCATAGAGTTTGCCGAGGAGGTGAAAGAAGATAAAGCCCGCGTGCGCGCCGAGGGCGCGCTTGTCCAGGACCGAACTGGCGTCAAACATTTTTCCGAAAATCTGGACTGTATCGCTTCCCCCGTAGCGGACAGTAATAAGAAACTTTTTTCCGATGATGAAGTCAATTTCCTGGTCTCCGGAACTGCGGTTCCCTTGCCGAGTTCGTTCCGCTCCCTTGTGCAAGCGGGGGAAATGGAGAATGAGGTAGATGAAGTCCGCGTATAAGTCCACCTTGGGCTTGAGCGTAGGCGCGGAAAGTTCATGCACCACAAGCGGGTGGAGCCGGTAATCCGCCGCAATCTCGCGGATTTCCTCTTGCGTGGGCGATTCCAGGTCAATCCATACGAGACCTCTGTGGGAATGTTTGGTGAGCATACAACTAGTATAGCACCACGAACGAAAATATCACCTCTGTACAGAAGAAACTTTGGACTCGATATTTTTATTAGATGAACATACTAATATACGAATTATGCGAATGATACGAATGGCTACGAATAAAATACCCTGCGCTCCCTGCCTACGCCGAGGCTTCGGCAGGCAGGCGCGCAGGGTCAAATCGGGGCGACCCGCAGGGTTAATGCCCTGCGGTGTCGCTCTCAAGCTTTATCGGTTGGACTCCTGCCCGCGCTTTTGTCATAATACCAATCTATGTATCCGAAACCGCCCCCGTGGCGTTTAGCCATATACGCGCTCCTGATTATCGGCGCGGTGTTTTATGCCGGGTTTTATTCGGGGAAAACCGCGCGGCCGGCAATTGAAAAGATAACTGCGCTTGAAGGCAAGGAGACGCCGCCTGCCCTCGCGGCTTTAGCGGACTTTTCTCCGTTTTGGCGCGTCTGGTCTGTGTTGGACGATAAATTCGTTACTGTTGCAACTTCCACGACTCCTGAAGAAAAAGTATGGGGCGCGATTTCAGGGCTCGTGAACTCTCTCAAAGACCCCTATACTGTTTTTCTGCCGCCGGAAGACGCAAAGCTTTTTGAGAGCGAGATAGCCGGCAACTTTGAAGGAGTTGGTATGGAAATCGGCATCAAGGATGAGATACTGACCGTGATTGCTCCCTTAAAGGGAACGCCGGCGGAGCGCGCAGGCGTCTTGCCGGGGGATAAAATTCTCAAAATCAATAACGAGCCGAGCGCGGGAATGAAAGTTGAGCAGGCGGTAAAACTTATCCGGGGGAAACGCGGCACTGAAGTTTTCCTCACTCTTCAGCGCAATGGGAAGCGGGAGCCGCTGGAGATAAAGATTATCCGCGAGGTGATTGATATTCCGACCATAGAGACCGAAGTGCGTTCCGGTAAAGTTGCGCAGGGAACTCCAGATGCGCCAGCGCCGCGCTCTGACGGCGTCTTCGTGATTAAACTGTACAATTTCTCCGCGAACTCGCCGCGCGTCTTCCGTGATGCCCTGCGCACATTTGCAAAGACCGGAGGTGATAAACTTCTCATAGACCTTCGCGGCAATCCCGGAGGGTTTCTGGAAGCCGCAGTGGATATTGCGAGTTGGTTCTTGCCTGCGGGAACGGTTATCGTAACGGAGGACTACGGGAAGAAAGGGGAGAATCGCATACACCGAAGCCGCGGGTACAATGTCTTTACGGAACAGCTCAAACTCATTATTCTAGTCAACAACGGTTCTGCGTCCGCGTCAGAGATTCTTGCCGGCGCTCTGCGGGAACACGGGAAGGCGAGAATAGTGGGGGGCAAAACCTTTGGCAAGGGTTCGGTGCAGGAGCTCGTGAAAATTACTCCGGATTCCGCGCTTAAGGTGACAGTGGCGCGGTGGCTCACGCCGAACGGTGTTTCTATTTCAGACGGGGGACTCTTGCCGGACATTGAGGTAAAACTTTCTCCCGAAGATATTGAAAAGAAGAGGGACCCGCAGATGGAGAGAGCCATCGAGCTACTTACAAAATAAGAAGTTCGACAATTAACCTAATTGACCTAAACAAATCCCAATCACCAATGTCCGCTGGGAACTAGAAATCGGGTTTTTAGGCATTTCTTAGAATAATTAGAATAATTTTTATCTGTGAAGGTGGTTTTGCTAAAAGATATCCCCGGCGTGGGGAGAAAAGGCGAGGTGAAGACCGTCTCTGACGGGCATGCGCTCAATTTTCTCATTCCGCGCAAATTGGCGGAGGTGGGAACTCCTGCGGCGCTGGCGCGCGCGGAGCGGCAGAGAAAAGACACAGCTTCAGAGGCGAAAATTCAGGAGGATTTGCTCCGGAAAAATGTGTCCGCACTTGAGGGTGTTACATTAGAAATAATGGGGAAAGCAAACGAAAAGGGACATCTCTTTTCGGGCATTCACCGCGAGCAGATTGCGGAGGAACTCAAGAAGCAGAAGCATCTTGAACTGCCGCCCGCACGCATCGTGCTTGAACAACCGCTCAAGGCGGTTGGCGAATATCAAATTGCCGTAAAAGTAGGAGAGAAAGCGGCGTCGTTCACGCTCGTCATCTCACCTCTACCATCTTCCGCTTCATAACACTGCCGTCAAAACGGACTTTGCGCTTGTCTCTAAAAGAGACGATGCCGTCTTTGCCCGCGTAGAGCGTGTGGTCTTTGCCCATCAGCACATTCTTGCCCGCGAGAAACTTCGTGCCGCGCTGGCGGATAATAATGTTTCCGGTCCTCGCCTTCTCGCCCGCGTACAATTTCACCCCGAGAAATTTGGGGTTTGACTTGGTTAGGTTTTTAGCTGTCCCGCCTGCTTTTTTGTGTGCCATGGCTGATTTTCTTAACGAGCGAAGCGAGTTTTAGAAAATCGCCACCCTGTCAAATGCGCCTTGGGCGCCAGGCGCCTTGCGCCGTATTTCACTGGGGTGCCTGCTCTGTTTCAGTTATAATGTATCTATGACTATACCCGAACTCATCGCAAAATGCAAATCGTCGGAGACCTATACGGTTGCGCTCATTCTGTTGGTCGGTTTTTCTTCCTTTGGTTTGGGTCGGTTGTCGCGGTTGGAGGGAACCCGCGAACCGGTTCGCGCGGAACAGGTCTCTGCCCGCATGCTTCCGGCATCGGCGATTGCCTCTGCTCCACTTTACCCAAGTAAAGTGGAGCAGAGGGGAAATGCGGTTCCGATGGCGGCGGGCGGTCAGGTTGTCGCTTCAAAGGGCGGAAGCAAGTATCATTTCCCTTGGTGTTCCGGAGCGCAGCAAATATCCGAAGCAAACAAGATTTCTTTCAATTCCGTTGAAGAAGCCAGAAAAGCAGGATATACTCCGGCAAGCAACTGCAAAGGACTTCGCTAACGCGCGCGGACTTGCGCGGACTTCACGCAGAAGAGCGCAGAAAAAAGAGGACGATTAGTTCAGTTGGTTAGAGCGCCCCGTTCATTCACCCGAACAAATTTGGGCACTTAGCTCAGTTGGTAGAGCGTTCCCTTCACACGGGAGAGGTCACAGGTTCAAGTCCTGTAGTGCCCACCAATACAGAACCCAACGGCTTTTTCAAAGCCAAATGGTGGGACGCGCTTCGCGCGTCCCACTCCGCAGTTCCTTCAAAACCTTTGAGTTCTATTCTGGTGCAATTATATGACAAAGTCCGAACCTACTTTGAGCGAAACTAA
>CAYJWA010000029.1:0-11852 GCA_964373775.1 uncultured Candidatus Saccharibacteria bacterium
GGAAAAAGAAAAAGACCACACCGTTGTTGCGGTGGTGCAGAAAGGCTACGGGCTCTATGGTAAAATACTGGAGCCGGCGAAGGTGAAGGTCGGCGAGTACATCTCCCACGCGGATTCGACGCAGAACTAACGCAGATGTAACGCGGAAATGTGAAAGGCCAGCGCATCAAAAACGACCGGAGGTATGTAGCTGTACATGAATTGTTCGCGGCCATACTATGTGTTAAAATAGCACCATGCTTACAAAAGGTAAAAAATTTATCGTATTTCCCATTAGGAAAAAGGAAAAACATAGTCCTTCCTTTTTTGAACTTGCCAGAAAACATATCGTAAGAAGCAAAGACCCTCGGAACCGTACGCTATCGCAAGACATTGACAAAATACTGTATGGAGCCAACTAATCATTCAGAAAATCTCATTTACCAATATCGCAATGAAAAAGCTTACCTATCACCAATCCGAAGTATTTGAGAAAGTCGTGCGCGACCGAAGCGGGCGGATGTTCCGCGTGCGGTTTGTGGTTGTAGAGCGCGGTGGAACGCTCCGCGGCCGCATTGTATCGTGTGAACTCGTACCAAACCTCTCGCCCTTTTCCAAAAGGGGAGAGGGTAGGGTGAGGGGGTGTTTTCTTTCGGGAAAGGCCGCCGCACCCATGCTCCCTGCTGCTCCGAAAACATTCGCACATAAAGTATCGCCCTATTTCAATAAATTTGCCTTTTTAACGGCAATAAAAATCCGTGCCCCATCCAAAGACTAGGTGCGGATCATGGCAGAATGATTATGAATTCCTAATCATCAAATATCTTTCCTCCTTCGTCGTATAGTTCCTGAAGCGTCTTTGTACTCGCCGGTCCTCCAGTCATGAACTTGTAGATACCTGAGAAATCATACGGAACCGCTTTTTTCTCAGTTACTTTTCGTTACTTTTTCTGTTTCTTTCTTGTATGTTTTTTCACTTCTTTCCTTTCGTTTGCTAGTTATCCAAAATCAAGGTAGCATATAGCATATTCTGTGTCAAGTTGTATCTTATTCGTAGTCATTCGTAGATTAGTATCATTAGTAGATTGGTATATTCATTCGTATGTCAAAAATATTAGGAATTGACCTCGGCACCACCTACTCCGCGATGGCGATTATGGAGGGCGGCGCGCCGAAGATTATTGAGAATAGCGAAGGCGCGCGCACCACTCCGTCAATTGTTGCGCATTCAAAAACCAACGAGCGACTCGTCGGGCTTCTCGCGAAACGACAAGCTGTTACTAACCCCAAGAATACGGTCTATACCATTAAACGGTTTATTGGTCATTCTTTTGACGACCCCGCAGTGCAGAAAGATATCAAGACCGTTCCCTATGAGGTACGCAAGTCCTCAAGCGGCGGCATTGAGGTAAAGATTGGTGACAAATGGGAACGACCCGAAGAGATATCGGCAAAGATACTCGCCAAACTGAAGGCGGACGCGGAAGCGCGGCTCGGACAGAAAATTACCGAGGCCATCATTACTGTTCCTGCTTACTTCAACGACTCGCAGAGGCAGGCAACCAAGGATGCGGGCAAAATCGCGGGGTTGGAGGTGAAGCGCATCATCAACGAGCCGACTGCTGCCGCGCTCGCGTACGGTTTTAACAAGAAAAAGAACGAAAAAATCGCGGTCTTTGACTTTGGCGGCGGCACCTTTGACATATCCATTCTTGAAGTGGGAGATGATGTGATTGAAGTGAAGTCAACGGACGGGGACTCGCACCTCGGCGGCCATGACATTGACCAGAAAATCGTGAACTTTCTTGCGGACGAATTCAAGAAGCAGGAGGGGATTGATATTCGCAAAGACGCGCTCGCGCTCCAGCGGCTTGATGAAGCCGCGGAGAAAGCGAAGATTGAGCTCTCCACCGCGCTTGAGACAGAGGTGAATCTTCCCTTCATTTCTTCCGGCGTTGACGGACCAAAGCACTTGGCAATGAAGTTCACGCGGGCAAAATTGGAGGGACTCGCGCAGGAATTCATTGACCGCGCTATGGCGATTACCAAACGCGCAATGGAGGCGTCTCCGTTTAAGCTTCCTGAAATTAATGAGGTGGTGATGGTCGGGGGCCAGACGCGGATGCCGCTTATTCAGAAGTCAGTCAAAGAGTTCTTCAAGAAAGAGCCGCACATGGGCGTGAACCCGGACGAAGTGGTGGCTGTCGGGGCAGCGATTCAAGGCGGCGTGCTTGCCGGAGATGTCAAAGATGTCCTTCTTCTTGATGTCATTCCGCTCTCCTTCGGCATTGAGACGCTCGGAGGAGTCGCCACAAAGCTTATTGAAAAGAACACGACCATACCGACCTCGCGCTCCCAGGTTTTCTCCACCGCGGCGGATAACCAGACCTCCGTGGAAATTCATGTGGTGCAGGGCGAGCGGCCAATGGTCTCGGATAACAAGTCCCTCGGCAGATTCATTCTTGATGGAATTCCTCCGGCTCCGCGGGGCATGCCGCAGGTTGAGGTGACCTTTGATGTGGATGCAAACGGCATTCTGACTGTCAAGGCAAAAGATAAGGCAACCGGGAAAGAACAGTCCATTAAGATTGAGGCTCGCTCCACGCTTAGCAAAGAGGAGATTGAGCGGATGAAGAAAGACGCGGAGACGCATGCAGCCGAAGATGCCAAGAAGCGCGAGGGGGTTGAGGCAAAGAATATGGCGGAGCAACTCATCTATACCGCAGAAAAGGCGTTGAAAGATGCGGGAGAGAAAGTTCCGGCCGAGGTTCGCAAGGCGATTGAAGACAAAATCTCAGACCTCAAGACCGCAAACGGCGGCACCGATATTTCTCAAATCAAAACCGCGACCGAAGCGCTCTCGCGCGAGTTGCAGAAAATCGGCGAAATAATGGCGAAACAACAACAGCAAAATCCGGAACCGCCAAAAGATGATACAGGATCGGAGGGAAATGTCAGAGATGCAGATGTGAAATAAAAAAACAAGCATCTTCCTTACCCAGCACCTTGCCTTCAACGTCCTGCGCTCTGCGCATGGTTCGGGTCGGGCCCTTGCCACAGGGTTTAACCTGCCTGCGCCGAGGCTTCGGCAGGCAGGCCCCCTGTGGTCAAGGGGCTGGGTTTACAGAAAATGCTTATTGTGATGTGCAAAGATATTTTTAGAAACTTTCTTTACTGCTTTTAATGAAGCTCCCCAATTCATTAATTGGGGGGAGTTTCATAGCTGGTGGAGTTCCCGAAGTCATCTTTCCCCACCCCAAGTTTGAAAGAAGATGGAGAGCCGTAAAGAAAAAGATTGTACACACACACCACACAACTCCAACAATGATTATGTGTTCAATGAACCGTCGTACATTTGATATCATAAGTACATAAGTAGTTGCTTGTTTTCCTCATCAATTATAGTATCATATAGCAGGTAACGCAACCTTTTCCTTTATGTCAAAAATTACTGCCCCGAAGCAAAACCGAAGACAGCTTGCTACAGGGCAGGCGAGACTAAACAATAGAAGATAAAAATTATTATGGCTCGCGACTACTATCAAACTCTCGGCGTAGAAAAATCCGCCTCCAAAGACGACATCAAAAAGGCGTTCCGCACCCTTGCGCACAAATATCACCCGGATAAGGGCGGCGGGAATGAGCAGAGATTCAAAGAAGTGAGCGAAGCGTACAGCGTGCTCTCTGACGACAAAAAGCGAGCGGAGTACGACGCGTATGGTCGGGTGTTTTCCGGAGCGGGCGGCGCGGGAGCAGGCGGACAGTCCGGGTTCGGAGGATTCGAGGGCTTTGACTTTACTGACTTTGCTTCGGGACGAGGATTCAGCCAAGGCGCCGGCGTTGAGTTTGACCTCGGCGATATTTTTGGCGACTTTTTCGGTGGGGGAGCGCGTACCACCAGCGCGCGGCAAGCGCGGGGAAGAGATATCTCTATTGATGTGGAACTTCCATTTTCTGAAGCAGTTTTCGGCACGGAGCGGCGCGTACTTATCGGCAAGACATCTGTCTGCGAGATATGCCGAGGAACCGGTGGCAAGCCGGGAGCGCCGTTAGCGCTGTGCAAGACCTGCAACGGCAAGGGGAAGATTCGCGAGAATCGCCGCTCCATCTTTGGTTCCGTCCAGACCGTGCGGCCCTGCAGCGAGTGCCGCGGAACCGGACAGGTTCCTTCCGAGGCATGCGCTGTGTGTAAAGGAGCTGGGGTACGGCGCGCCCAGGAAGAGATTCTGGTGCGCGTTCCCGCAGGCATTGACGACGGCGAGGTGATTCGGCTCACAGGCGCAGGCGAGGCAGTGAAGGGTGGCGGCGCAGGAGACCTCTATGTGAAGGTGCATGTGGGGAAGCACGCGCTTTTCCGCAAGGAGGGCAGCAATTTGGTAACCGACTTGCCGATAAAACTCTCCAGCGCGCTTTTGGGAGATGAATATACAGTAAAGGCGCTTGATGGAGACATTACAATCAAGATTCCGCAGGGGATGCGGCACGGAGAGATTCTTCGGGTGAAGGGGAGAGGCGTGCCGATAGAGCGGGGCAGACGGGGCGATTTGATGCTTAAAATAGAGATTGTCGTGCCCGGAAAGCTCTCCAAAGAGGCAAGACGGCTGGTGGAGGAGTTAAAGAAAGAAGGAATATGAGCAAAAAGCGCATGGAAGACCATGCGCTTTTTGCAATTTCTAATTCACCTAATTCACCTAATTTCTAATCCCGTTAGAAAATAAGCAAAGGGTCGAAAACGAAGATTGTATCGGTGCGCGATACAATGTTACAATGACAATGTAGCCTTATGGGGTAATTTTCTAACGGGATGACTCCGGAAGAACGACAACTCTTGATTCAAACGAATCGTCTGGTTGAGGAAAATCACGCAATGCTTCGCAAGATGCGGCGTGCAACAATATGGGCGCGCGCGTGGCACTTGCTCTATTGGCTTATCATTGTCGCTATCTCTGTTGGCGCGTATTTCTACATCCAGCCGTATGTGGAGAAACTGCAGAGTATCTATGGTGGAGTGAAAGGAGATGTGGAGGCAGTACAGAATGTCGCTGGGCAGTTAGGAGAATTAGGGAAGTTTTTGGGACGATAGGTCAATCCATATGCGATTCTGCGCGGCCGCGCAGAAGTTTGATGCCCGGTGATACGGAGCTTTCTTGGGTGTAATTCTGAAGCGCTCCGCTGTTCTGCGGAGCGCAGGTGTTGATGAGAAGGCGATTCTGCGATACTATTCCGAGTGTCCGTTGAGGTAGCTCAGTTAGTCGAGCATTCGCCCCGCACTAAAAATATGCTGGGATAGCTCAGTTAGTAGAGCATTCGCCTGAAGAGCGAAGGGTCCCCGGTGCAAACCCGGGTCCCAGCACCAGAGTCAAGAAATTGCAAGTTTTCACCATTCGCCTCGCTCCGCTCTGCGAGCACTTCGTGCGATTGTTTCAGGGCAAAATTCTCTGGGAAGAATACAAGAACATTTTTATCAGAGAAGGGCTTAAAAAGCCTTATTTTTGTTGTCTGTTTTGGGCTTGACGAAATCCTAGCAATCTGCTACGCTATTGACAGTTGCAGATTGAAAATTTAAGTATCGGGTTGGCTCTCGAAAGGAAGCCGTGGTGTCCCGCAACAATACATCTAGAACGTATCTCATGAGAATTACGGAAATCATTGATCCTGCACGCGGAGCGGACCTGATTGTCACGAACGCGAGATTTGGTGGTGCGCCATTGGAGTTAATGTTGGTTCCGAACAGCTCTCTTCCTCGGCTGATTTCAGCCGTCCCATTCTGGTAATTCGCCGCCTTTCACCGAATATCTTTTGGGGAATACCGCTTACCACAAAAACAAGTGATGCATTGCCGTTTCGAGTCCGTGTGGTTGTAGAAGGCATCGTTAATGATGTGCTCGTCGGACAAATGCGCGCTTTTGACAAGCGGCGACTGTACCGAAAAATAGGAGTAGTATCAGAAAGCGACTTTAATTTGGTACGCAATTGTATTATAGATACGGTAAAAAAGACGACCCCGCCTGACGGCGGGGTCTCGGAGGCCTAAGCCACGGTGTAAAAACAGTATATATGAGTGCATTGCCAAAGTCAACTGCGAGTCTGTGGACAACTAATTACTCTTCACCTTCAACTTCGTCTGACGCGTCTTGTCTAGTTTCGGGAGCTTGAGCGTCAAGAGCCCATGCCGCTCTATGGCCTCTGCGGCATCCACATCAATCTCCTGCGGCAACAAAATAGTGCGGCTGAAAGACCCCCAGTAGAGTTCTTTGTGGAAATAATCGCTGTCTTCTGTCTCTCGCGTTTCCTGCCGCACGCCGCGAATGGTCACCATATCGCGGGTGATAGAGATGTCCAAATCCTCGGGCTTCACGCCTGCGACAATTGTTTTGATGACAATATCGTCTGGGGTCTGATACACATCAACGGTAAGCTCGCCTTCTTCCGGCGCGGCTTCTTCTGCTATTCCGTTCTGCTTCCGCCCCGCGGCCCTTACCGGAGCCGCATCGTCTTTTTCGTCTTCCGCAATCGTAGCGCCGGTAAGCCGCTGAAAAAATGAGCGTTTCATAAATTTTGTTAACGAATGATGCTGTGTTGCTCAAATCTTATTTTCAGATTTTCTGTACAGCCGGTGTAAAGTTTTCTATCCGGTAGACTTTGGAGAACATATACTACATAACAGAATTTGCTTTCCCTACGACAGAAAATCTGAAAATTATTTCACCGGGTGAGCACATTATGGTCGCTATCGCTCCCTCATTTGCTTCACTTTCTCAAAACCAATGAGGAGCAGAATAATCGCCAGCCAGACAAACGCAAAGACCGTAAAAGTCATCCGAGCATTTCCTGCGCTATCCAGTATATAAAAGTTAAAGATGGTGTGCAAGGCAATCGCTCCAGTTATCCCCAGGGTGCGGAAGAGCCGCTTCGCGGCGCGCGCCTTATAGAAAGCGAGAGCAATGCAAAACCCGATAAACCCGGAAGTTACGACATGGAGGAGGGAAGCGCCGACAAAACGGAGTACCCCAATGTCTACCCCCTTAAACAGCCCCCCGGTCTTAATCGCACCGGAGAGAAAAAGAGTATTCTCCAGCGCGGCAAACCCAAGCGCCGCGGTAATCAGATAAATGAGCGCATCAATCGGTTCATCGTTCTCCCGCTTGCGGAGCGCCGCATAATAGGATGCTCCGTACTTGAGCCCTTCCTCAATCACTGCCCAGCCAATAATCACGAACCAGACATCTCTTGCAAGAGTGAGCCCGGTGGGGCACTCGGAGAGGGAGTTCACAATTACTTGCCCGCACACCCACTGTTCTAGCCAAAGCGCCGGCAGTACAGCAACCATACCTGCGATAAACGAGAACACCAAGAGTTCTCGCGGTTCAGGATGCAGCCGGTCCTCACGGAGCCAAAACCACAGCCACAGGAGAGCAGGAAGTACGCCGCCGAGGAGAGAGAAGAATAATGTCGAAGCCGACATGAACATGGGTTAGGGTTAAGAAGCCAGTTTAGTCACAGGGTTAGGGTTAGGAACTTCTTAACCTTACATCTTAACCTATTCCGGCGTCCTAACCTTAACCCTTATCCCCACCTGCAGTTGGCCATTCCTGCACCATCAACAGATTATTTCTCGGCTCTCGTTTCTCGCCTCTCGTTTCTCTCCATACCCCCCATATTTCTTCCGTAATAAACGGCATAAAAGGATGGAGCGCTCTGAGAACAGAGTCCAGTGTGTGGAGAAGAAATTGCTGCCGCGATTTTTTTTCTTCCGGAGTTCCGTTCTTTAGAATTGTTTTGCTCTCTTCCAGTATGTTGTCTGCGAGCGTGTGCCAGACATAATGATACAACTTTTCCGCCGCAAGATAAAACCGATAGGCCTCCATATCTTTGGTGATGTCAGAGAGCAAATCCCCCAGTTCTTTTCGCAGGATGCTATCTTGCTTCTCAAACGCGCTGAAGTTTTTGTCGCACGGTATACCGTTCGTATTTTCCAGAATAAACCGTGCGATGTTCCAGAGCTTGTTTGCAAAGTGCTTATACCCGCGGATTTTGTCTTCGGAGAGCGCGAGGGAAGTCCCCGGTGTATTGCCCGCGATAAGTCCCATGCGTAGCGCGTCGGTTCCGAATTTCGAGGTTAAAGTGAGAGGATTGATGACATTTCCTTTGCTCTTGCTCATCTTTTGTCCTTTGGCGTCAAGCACCAACCCGTGAAGGTACACGGTCTTGAAAGGAATCTTTCCGGTTACATAGAGTCCCATCATGATCATCCGCGCCACCCAGAAGAAGATAATTTCTCCGGCGGTTTCCATCACATCAGTCGGGTAAAAGGTCCTGAAGTCATTGCCGTCGGGATAGCCGAGCGTGGCGAACGGCCACTGCGCGGAGGAAAACCATGTATCAAAGGTGTCCGCGTCAGCGCGAACCGCACCGCCGCATTTTTCGCACCTTGAGATTGCGTTCTGCAGGTCAACCATTCCGTGTTCGCACGCGTTGCAGACTTTCGCCGGTATCGGGATGCCCCAGACGATTTGTCGCGAGATGTTCCAGTCAATGATATTTTTAAGCCAGTGCGTGATAATTTTCTGGTAATGGTCGGGAATAAAGACAATCTCGCCCGCTTGGATCTTTTCTAGTGCCTTTTCCGCGAGCGGCTTCATCCGGACAAACCATTGATTCTGGATTTGCGGCTCAATGGTGGACCCGCATTTGTAGCAGGTGCGGACCGTGTGCGCATATTTCTCATCGGTTTTTTCAAGAAGGCCTTTTGCTTTGAGTTTCTCCACAATGAGAGGGCGCGCTTTCTTAATTTGCATCCCAGAGAATTCTCCGGCAATGGGGAGGAGTTTTCCGTCCTCGTCAATAATTTGCTCTTTGTCCAGGTTGTGCCGCTCCGCTATCTCAAAGTCAGCGGTGTCGTGCCACGGTGTAATGGTCATAACGCCGGTGCCGAACTCCATGTCCACCGCCTCGTCTTTAATCACGGTTGCGGTAATTTCTCCGTTTATCCATTCTAGTTTGATTTTCTCGCCATGCGCGTATCTCGCGTAGCGGCTGTCGTCAGGATGCATCACCACATACTTATCGCCGAACTTTGTTTCCGGCCGCGCCGTTCCGATGACAAAGGGTCCGTATCGAAGATAGTAAAACGGGTCAGTGCGCTCTACATTTTCTATCTCAAGGTCTGAAAAAGAGGTCTTGTGCCTGGGGCACCAGCTGACAATTCGTTTGCCGCGGTAGAGCAGTCCATCATCCGCGAGCCGTTTGAAGGTATCATAGACGGTTTTGATGATATCGGGGTCAAGCGTGAATTTTTCTCGGCTCCAGTCGCAAGACGCGCCCATGCTTCGCACCTGTGCTTTTATATTTTTTGAGTTTTGGAGCGTAAAGGCGAGGATTTCGTCGTAGAGTTTTTTCGGCTCCGTATTAAAACGCGAACGGTTTTGCTTTTCCAACTCCTTTTCATATACCACTTGCGTCTCAAAACCAGCATGGTCAAGGCCCGGGAGCCACAGTGTCTTGAACCCGCGCATCCGTTTATAGCGCGTCATAATGTCCTCAATGGTCATGACGAGCGCGTGGCCCGCGTGAAGCGAGCCGTTCGCGTTCGTGGGAGGCATCACCATACAAAACGCGGACGAACCCGGATGTACACGCTGATTTTCGCTGATATTTCTATCGGCGTTTATCCGCGTCTTTTTATCTGCGTTAATCGGCGGTAAGTTGTCAGGGTTGAAAAAACCGCTCTCCTCCCACAGAGCATAAATGCGCGGTTCGGTCTTCGCGGGCTGGTAGGGTTTGAGAAATTTGTCCGAAATCATTACCCTCTATCATAGCAGAACCTTGCACACTGCAACGATTTGACTTATAAAATTAGGTATGTTAATCTGCAAGACAGAAAAATCAGCAAAAGGAGTTATTTTGAAAACTGAAAAGATAGCAACATTGAGAAAGGCATACAAGGCGGAAGTGACCTTGTCCGAAGAAGCGGCAAAACAAGTGATGTTTCTCTCCCGCGCGATGATTCAATTATGGAATCGCGGCGTCGCGCAGGCAGAGTTGTGGCTTGAGAACAAAAAAAAACGGATTAGTGTATTTTCCTTCAATTATCTGCTCGCCGATATGAGGAAAAAGTCCGTAACGCTTAAAGACGGAACACCAGTTGCGTTGGGGGAAATTTCTTCTGATATGGAGCGCGAAGTGCTTCGCAAGCTGGCGGGGTCATACAACTCGTTCTTCCAGCTTAAGAAAAACAAGGATGCACGGGCGCGTATGCCAAGGTTTAAAGAAGAACACTGGTTCCAGACATTGAGTTGGTCATCATTCAGCATCGCCGATGGAGTGCTCTATGCTCCCGGTTACCAACGCGAACGGATTGAGATTCCACTTGCCGAATACCTGTGCCAGAAGATTCAAGGGAAAGAAATCGTACACGCAACACTTACATTCCGCGATGGAGTATTTGAGTTGAGTTTGGTAACTGCTTCCCCCTTGCCGCCCGTTGTTGAAAATCCGAAGTTCTTTCGGGCGATTGACCTCGGGGCTGGGGATGTCGCCGTAACGGATTCTGACGGGAGCGAATTCCTCATTCCGTCTCGCCGTTCAGACAAGTTCTGGCTCAAGCAAGTGCGGCGCCTTGAAGCGCGGGTACGACTTCGCGTCAAAAAATCACGCGGCTGGAAACGGCTGATGGATGCCCGCCGCACGGTCTTCAACAAGAGTATGGACCAGCATATTTCGTACCAACGCAAACTTGCTCATGCGCTGGTGGAGAAAAAAGTGGAGTGTATTGTTATCGGAAAGACGCACACCCGTATGGGGATTGCGAGGTCGGCAGGGGGAACCCCCGACCAACATTACGGAGCGCAAAACACGGGGTACTTGTCGCGGCTCTTAAAGTTCATCAAAGAGAAAGCGGAGGAACGCGGGGTACGGTTGCTTGAATTTCCCGACCCGCACCGGAAAGGTGGTATAGAGGACGCGCAAAACAAGTTCAATGCGAGCCGGACGCTTCTTGCGAAAGGATTGGAAGGCGCGCATATTGCTGTGCCGACTGCTTTTACGCAAAAGCATTTTGCGTTTGAGCAGTAGGGTAGCACAGGCCGAGAAAACAGCGATGTTTTCTCGGCCTTGACTTTTTATAATGGGCAGATTATACTTTGGGCAGATTCTGTTTTTTGACTTTTTGGAAGATTTGAGAAGAATATCTCCCGTTTTCGGACGGGTAAGATGCTATTCTCAAAATGAACAGCAGGTCCGACTATAGGTTGGACTATGCCCCGTACCCGGGCCGCGAAGGCTTGTAACAAAGCCGTAGATGAAGCGCGGTCTAGCTAGAACCGCGAAAACCATTCCTCTTAACTCGAGACACCTTCCATTTTAGGGGTGGTGGGGTACAAGGAACACCGATCAATTTAGGGGGTGGTAGGGTACACCGGTCTACTTTTATCCCCAAACGCTCCTCAAGCAACTCGAGACACCTTCCATTTTAGGGGTGGTGGGGTACCACGGATTCCGAAACTGCGCGGAAGTCAACTCTCTACCCCGCGTGCTTGCACGCGGGGCTTTTTACATCTGGTCTCGTGGCGCAAACTGGGAAAAGTAGGTGCAAAGGAGACATTATGGCGGATACTCTTCTCAATTTCATGAATAATGAGCTTTATCCAGTATACGAGTGTGATGCAGTATTTCAGTTTTTATAGAGCTCAGTGGGAATATTGAGTATCAAGAATAATTTTGCTAGGTTGGCAGACAGATAGTGGAAATACTTGCAGTGCCGTCAGCGCGGATGGTTTCGAGGGCGGGGAGTCCTTCAACGTTCAGGACAGTCGCGTAACCCGCAACCGCAATCATCAGTGCGTTGTCCGTGGCAAGTTCTGGTTCAGGAATAT
>CAYJWA010000030.1:0-11441 GCA_964373775.1 uncultured Candidatus Saccharibacteria bacterium
TGACCCTGCGCAGCCTGCCTGCCGAAGCCTCGGCGCAGGCAGGGAGCGCAGGGTGCCCCCCATTCGTGTGCGCCTTCCTAAAATTCGTGTGCACCATTCGTCAAGTGTATCTACCGCTTTTGGTATTCGTGTGCACCATTCGTCAAGTGTATCTACCGCTATTCGTTAAAAGTATCTACTATCAAGCGAAGCGCGGCGCGGGCAGCGCTGGCGCCAAAATCAATCTTTGGGCCGGCGCGCGCCTTGGCTTGCTCTAATGTATCGGTCGTGAGCACGCCAAAGCCAATCGGGATAGCATGCGTAAGCATCACCTCCATAATCCCGCGCGCGGCAGAAGCGGCAATGTAATAGTAGTGGTCGGTCTCGCCTTTAATGACGCAGCCGAGCGCCACGAGCGCATGAAAACGGCCGCTCTTCGCCAACCGCTGACAGATGAACGGAAGTTCAAATGAGCCGGGCACGCGCGCCACCGTAATGTTTTTCCGCGGCACGCCGCTCGCGCGCAATTCCTTGCGTGCGCCCGCAAGCAGTTTTTCGGTAACATCCGCGTTACACTCCGCCACCGCAATGCCGATACGCAACGCGACACCCCGACCCGGTACATTATGGCCTGTTCTTTTTTCCCTTCTCTGCATACCATTTGCCACTCCTTCGCTTCACTTTACTTACATAAAGTGAAGCGGGGAGGGTTAGAAACTGTCTGAAAAGCTATCGCAATCCTCAGCCGCGCCATCTTCGATAAAAAACGGTGAAGACCAGGGAGGTGTACCGAGGTACTCCGACCGAGGATGAGCCGTTTTTTATCGAAGATGGCGCGGCGACGATGCGAAATGATTTCAAATATATATTCCATGTTAGCTTTTCAGACAGTTTCTTAGTGATTGATTATCCCTTCTGCTTCGTTTTTGTTACTCCTACATTCCTAGGAATGTAGGAGTATGATTGAATCTGCGTCGCGCGCGCAATATATTTCGCGAGAATATCCGTCTCAATATTCACCCTATCGCCAACCTTTCGAAATTGCAAATTAGTATGCGCGAGCGTGTAGGGAATGAGTGCAACTGAAAACCAGTACTCTCCGACATCCGCAACCGTCAAACTCACCCCGTCCACGGCAACCGAACCCTTCTTCACAACCAACGTGAGGAGTTCTCGCGGCGCTTCTATCTTGAGCAGTTGCGCGCGCCCCGCGCGCACCGACACCGCGATGCCTCCGACCCCGTCCACATGCCCCATCACCAAATGTCCGTCAAGCGGCTCCCCTGCTTTGATGCTTCGCTCCAGATTCACTCTTTCTCCGGCGCGCCACGAACCCGCTGTGGTCTTTTGGAGCGTCTCTTGCATATAAACAAAATGCATAACACCCCTCCCCGCCTTCACCACCGTAGAGCAGATGCCGTTCACGGAAATACTCTCCCCCGCGGGCACTCTCCACTGCGCGGGTTTCGCCACCGAAACCGCGAGATTCCTCCCCCGTTTCTCCGCCGAAGCAACTTTTGCGGTATGTGCGATAATTCCGGTGAACATGGTTTTATCATCGCTGCAAGATGCGCATCGCCGCTTCTTTGATGTGAGAGATTCCCATGCCATAATGCTCCACTATTTCTTCGGGCTTACCTGATTGACCGAAGCGGTCTTGCACGCCGACAAACTCAACCGGGACCGGATGTCTTCGCGCGAGGAGTTCTGCTACCGCCGAACCCATACCGCCCGCGATTTGATGTTCCTCCACCGTCACGATGCGACCGCACTCTTTTGCAAGTTCGACAACCGCAGTTTCATCGAGCGGCTTGATGGTTGAGAGATTGAGCACGGTCACCGCGATTCCCTCCCCCTCTAATTCCTTTGCCGCCACGAGTGCCTTGTGCAATAAGCTCCCTGTTCCGATGATTCCGACTCTTTTGAGGTCTGACCTCTTTCCCGATTTGAGGTCAGACATCGAAGAATCCGGTGTTTGGTAAAAAATCTGGGCTTTGCCGATTTCAAACGGCGTTTCTTCAGTCGTAATGACGGGAGTTTTCTCGCGCGCAAGGCGGATGTAGGTCGGGGTTTTTGTCTTTGCCGCGGCAAGCGTTGCTTTCTTGGCTTCAATAGAGTCGCAAGGGGAGAGCACGACCATGTTCGGAAGTACTCGCATGAGCGCAATATCTTCAATTGCCTGATGCGTGCCGCCGTCAGGACCCACGGAGACACCGGCGTGCGAACCCGCAATCTTTACGGGTCGGTCGTTGTAGCAAATGGTGGTGCGAATCTGCTCCCAGTTTCGTCCGGGAGAGAACATTGCGTACGACGAACAGAACGGAATCTTCCCCATCGCCGCCATACCGCTCGCCACCGTGACGAGATTCTGCTCCGCCACCCCTATCTCCACAAACCGGTTCGGGAACTTTTTGGCAAAAAGGTGCATCTGCGTTGATTCAGTCAGGTCGGCGCAGAGCCCGACGACCCGCTCGTCGGCTTCTCCTGCTGCCAAAAGCCCTTCGCCGAATCCTTTGCGAATCGGCACCTGTTCCACATCTTTTTCAAAAAGTTTAGGATTGAGTTTCATATCTTTATTTTTCGGAGCGCTGCGAGTGCCATCGCGCCTTCTTCCTTATTCGGCGCTTGCCCCTCACCAAAAGCACTGACAGTAAGATAATTTCTCATTCGCGTAGTTTTTCGCCCAACTCCCGTAAAACTGCTAATGCCATTTCCCCCTCTTTTGGTGTGGGGGGTTTGCCGTGCCAGTGATAATCGCGCTCAAAATCGGGCACGCCTTTGCCGGGGATGGTGCGGGCAATAATCACCGAGGGCTGATCAAAGACGGCTTTGGCGCGCTGTATCGCTCCGTGAATCTCGACAAAACTATGCCCGTCAATCTCCTGCGTGTGCCAGTTCCATGCTTTCCATTTATCTGCGAGCGGCTCAAGCGGCATGATGTCTTCGGTGAAGCCGTCTATCTGGATGTTGTTGCGGTCAATGATGGCGATGAGGTTCCCCAGTTTTTCTTTGCCCGCGAGCATGGCTCCTTCCCAACTGTTGCCTGCGTCTAACTCTCCGTCAGACATGAGACAGTAAATCCACCTCTTGTAAGACCTCCCCGAATCTATCCGTTCTGCCAATGCCATCCCCGTTGCCTGCGAGAGACCGCTTCCGAGCGGGCCAGAACTCGTTTCAAGCGCGGGAAAGTATTCGCGATGCGGGTGGCCTTGAAACTTGGTGCCGAATTTGCGAAGCGTTTTTTTGTACTCATCCACATCTGCGTAGCCAGCATGACACATCGCGGAGTAGAGTACGGGGCAGATGTGACCGTTGGAAAGCACGAGCCAGTCGCGCTCCGGCCAGTCGGGCCGTTTTGGGTCATGCCGAAGCTCATGGAAATAGAGGAAGGTGAAAATGTCCGCCATTCCTAAGGGACCTGCCGTGTGTCCTGAACCCGCTTCAATAAGCGCTTCAATGAGCGTAATTCTTATCTCGTTTGCTTTTCTGGCAAACATCCTGATTTCCGCATCAGTCAAATGCGTGTCGGGGAGACGGGTTTCCCCTTCGCTCGCGTTTGTTCCAGCTTTCATGGTGTTGAATGATAGCAGATTTTTGAGATGTCCAATAGCTTCGCGCTCATTCGGACTTCCGAAAATCGCCGAGCCGACGACGAGACGGCTCGCTCCGGCATCCAAGAGCGCGCGCGCGTTTGCAAGCGAAACCCCGCCGTCAACGGCAAGCGAGAGATGCGGAAAGAGCGCGTGCGCCTCGCTGACGCGCGCAACCACGCGCTCGTCAAACGGCTGACCTTGCGTTCCAATATGCGCGATGCCCATGAGTTGCAGACAAGAGATTTCGTGTGCGAAAGAATCAATCGCTTCAAGCGGCGTATCTATCTCAAGCGAGGGCCCAATCTCCACGCTCCCGCGCCACTCGTGAATCGCATCGGCGAAGGACTCGGCGGAAAGCGCTTCCACTTGCATAAGTATGCGCGAAAATCCTACTCGAACGAGGTCGTCTATAAGCGGGCGCGGGTCGGGGACCATCAGATGCGCTTCGTAGTCAAGTGCGTCGGTAAACGGCAGTGGCTGGCTCGGTATGAACCCCCCTTCGCAAAAATCAACCTGCACGGTGTCGACGAGACCTTTGACGAGAGCGGTCTTTTCTTCTACCTCGCGGAAGGTTTTTGGAATGATGGCGGGAATGACTTCGGGCATAGTACAAAGGGTTAGGGTTAAGAAACCGGTTTGGGCAAAGGTTAAGGTTAAGGTTAAGGTTAGGAACTTCTTAACCTCACTTCTTAACCCATTCCGGCATCCTAACCCTAACCTATACTATCTATCTTCTCTAATCTTCGTACATGCCGCTCCTCGCCGGAGAACGGCGTTTCAAGCCAAACCGTGACTCCCTGCTTCGCTTCGTCAAGGGTGCAAAAACGCGCGCCGATGGCGAAGATATTGGAGTCGTTGTGGTCGCGCGAGGCCTTAATGAGCGGCACCATCTGCGGCCCGGGAGCAAGGAGTGCGGCGCGCGCGCCCTTCACCCGATTCATGGCGATAATCTCCCCCTGCCCGCTTCCGGCGACCACAATGCCCCGCGTTTCTACAAGGTCGGACCTTGAATCGGGAAAAAGGTCCGACCTTGTAGAAGCCGCCACCTTCTTCGCGAGCGGGATAACATAGTCAGGATAATCATCCCCCGTCTCGTAGGAGTGCGGCCCCATGTCTTCCGTCTCGTGCCCGAGCGAACGCACAAACTCAATAAGTTTCTGCTTCATCTCAAACCCCGCGTGGTCTCCGGCGAAGAATACTTGCATAAATAGGGGGTAAGGTTAAGAATCCTGATTAGGTTAGGGTTAAGGTCAGGTGTTATTTCGGCTGACGGTCCTCAAAGCGTTTCCAACTTAAACGTAGTTGGTATAATTGTCTACCAATGACATCTTACTCGGCAATCAATTTTACACACACATCCACTTTGACAAATGTTCCATACAATTCACGGCACTGTTCTAGACTCGCGGCTGTTTCGTTTGATTCAGCCATTGCGTCGTCAATGTATTTCTGGAAACCGGATTGCTGATGTCGTTTGGCATACCCTTCTGCAATGAGACGAGGGATTGCTTTTGAGGAACGAGACAATTGATCTTGTAAATCATACTGCTCTTTCTTAGGTGTAGCGGAACCACATCCTTCATCACCCAAAGCATCGCCTTGTACGAACGCTGATAGACATTAAGGTCTCGAAAACTATGAATTGGCTTTTTCTCGTTTTCTGGCATCGGCTTAACCCTAACCTTAACCCATTCCGGCTCCCTAACCTTAACCTTACTTTAGTTGCTCTCCTGCCTTAATGACATGGGCAACTAAAGTGTGAGCGTACCCGCTTTCATTGTCATACCACGCCAAGACCTTGACGAGGTCTCCGCCGACCACGCGGGTCATGGAGAGTTCGGCAATAGCGCCCTCCGCCGCGCCGATAATGTCGCTTGAGACCAGCTCGTCATCGGACGCGGAAAAAATCCCCTGCCAGCGTTTTTCTTTCGCGGCTTTTCGGAGAATGTCATTTACTTCTTCGGCCGTGGTGTTGCGCTTGGCAATAAAAGTAATGTCGGCAATAGAGCCGCAAATAATCGGAACGCGAAGAGAAATTCCGTCAAACTTTCCTTCCAAAGACGGATACGCTTTGGTCACCGCAATCGCCGCGCCGGTGGATGACGGTATGATGTTGACCGCCGCCGCACGACCTTCGCGCAGCCCTTTCTTCCCCGCCGGTGAATCTACGAGCGCCTGTGTCGCGGTGTAGGCATGCACGGTGTTCAGCACCGCTTTCTCCACACCGATTGCCGCATCCAAAATCGCAATAACCGGCGCGGCGGCGTTCGTGGTACAAGACGCGTTTGAACTAATCTTGCAGGTCTTCAGTTCTTCTTCGTTGATACCCATGAGCACCGTCTTGCAGTTTTTGCTCTCCCCCTTTATGGGCGCGGTAACGATGACTCTTTTCGCTCCAGCCGCGATGTGCTGTCCTGCCCCTTCCCCACTCGCGAAAAACCCCGTCGCCTCCACGACGACATCAATTCCCAGTTCTTTCCACGGCAATTTCGCCGGTTCTTTCTCGCTTAGGTATTTAAATCTCTTGCCCCCAACGATCAAATCGTCTCCTTCTGCGACTGTCCGCGTGAAGTCCGCGTCTGTCCGCGTCTGTCCGTAGACGGAGTCGTAGGACAGAAGGTACGCCATATTGGTCTTGTCGGCCAAATCATTCACTGCTACGACCTCAATCTGCGGCTCCTTGACCGCGAGTCGATAAAACGCCCGCCCAATCCGCCCCAAGCCATTGATGGCTACCCGTAGTTTTTTCATAGGGTTTTATTATAACCGATTTCGTAATCCATTTCATCTCTCTTTCATCTTTCTTTTATCTTTCTTTCATCTCTCTCGCCGAATTTGCCCACTCTTTTAGGTTCAACCTAAATTCTTTAGGTTGAACCTAAATTTAAAAGCCGCCATCGTCATCGAGCCGGACTTTCTCAAGCATAGTCTCAAAATCGGGCATTCGAAGAACACTTTTTGCAAATTTCTCATAGGCAGACCTATTCCCAATCTCCAGAAAGGGCGATTCGGACGCGGAAGTGCCAATGACCGGTGTCCGATACTTCCCCAGGTAATGGCTCAAGCTGTCATAGCGGTACGAGCAGGCAAAATCAAACGCGTTATGAAACTCCCGCAGTGCAGCGGCTATTCCTCCTCGGTATAACTCAAAAGCGTTCTTTAACTGCACATACACACCAAGGTAATTCAGATATTCATCGCGCTTAACATGTGCGTATTTATATCTTCCTTGAAATAAGTTGCCACTTGTTTTATACCGGATGTTATACCGACCGGTAACGCCGGTTCCGAATTTCTGCATAAAGAGTGAGATTCCCCCTTCGCGAATCTCTTCAAGTACAAGATGAAAGTGATTTGGCATAAGCATATAGGCATGCACACTGACGAGCGGATCACGCGCTTCCCAGTCAGACGGCCATATGAAGCGTGCGAGTAAATCAGGGTATTTCTTTCTCAACTGTTCGAAAATGTTTGGTACTGAGTGCGAATCATTGAGATAGAACAGGGTCTGCAAAAAATATTCTCTATCCAAATGGTCATGGACAATATCCAGTTTGCGTGTACCTCGATTGTAGGTATGTATTATATCACCGACTGTTATAACAGGTCGTTCCGCCATGTTGCGTAGCAGTATAACACTTCTTTGGGTTTAGGTTCAACCTAACCTAAAGATTTAGGTTGAACCTAAAGAATTTCAATTTCATGATTGACTTTTGGAGTGGATACTACTATTGTTACGCAGGACATTTTAGTTTTGCCAGACCTATAGACATGGCTGTCTTTAGAGCTTTGGCAAGTGAAAACAAGGAAAAAAATGAAAAAAAGGCTGTTGGGCGTGTTGCTTTTTGCAATTGCAATCAGCGTGTCGGTCTGCGGACAGGAACTCCCCAAAGGAGGACTCCTCGGAGATATCAACCAGTCGGGAACATACTCAAGCGTTGACTGGACGGAGGGCGGGAGAGGAATCGCCGGACTTCTGGGAGATGGAGTGGCGGAAATCCTTGACTTAAACGGGAATGGGCGGGCGACCGCCACGGACTGGACCGCCGTTGGCAATCTTGCGGCGGGGATACCGTTCGCAATTCCGGGGCGGGACATCCGCCTTGCATACCCGTCGGCCAAACGACCCGCGGGGAGTCCGCTCCTCAAAAAATGGGGATACCCCGTAGTCTGGCTCCGAAAGCCAGAGGTTGGAGAGGCGACGGCCTCACTTGTGAATGCCGGGGGGACGGTGGTCTATCAGACCGCCATGCAACTCAACAACAATGGGACATTCACCCTGAATGTCCCCGATGTGGCAACGGGCACCTACAGTCTTGTCCTCTCCGGCAAGAGAAAAAACGGAGAGGTTGCCACCGGAGATTCGGTCCAGATTGAAATCAAGGACCAAATCTCCACCGGCACAGGGCTTTCCCGCGCCGCAACCTCTCCGACACAAGGAGTAGCGGGAACAAGCGGAGTTCTCGCGGTCTTTGAGGGAAACCTCAACCGGGACGGAGAAATCTATGTCCTCTCAATCGGAGCGAGGGTGAAGAACTCCGATGGGTCGGAGGCCCCGGGTGCGGGATTTATCTCCGGATTTGAAATCCGGGATGGAGTGACTGGAGCGCTCCTCTCTGGAAGCGGTCCGTGGATACCGCCGGGCGCAGAGGGAACCCCGGCAACAACGGGATTCACGCTGAATAGCGTGAAGACCTTTGTCCCAACGACGGCCGTTGACCTACACCGGCCGATTCAGATCCTGATCTTGGGAACAGTCCCAAGTCAGGGGGGGGTAATGATTCCACGGCTGGACGAGATTCTGATACTCCCGGCGTCGGGAAATCTCTTCCAAATTGAGGCCCTGATATACGACGGCCTCACGACAGAGGTGAGCATTATCTCACCTGTCGGGCCACAATCACTCCGCCGCCCTTCGAGGGTAGGCAGAGAGAAATAGCTTTGCTCCCCAGTCGTCAGAGCCGTCTCGCACCTGCGGGGCGGTTTTTTCTACTCGGGACTGTTGCCGAATGCCGTTTTGAGGCATTTTTATCCAAAATAATCCTTATTCCTGCGTGGCAAAATCATCATTTTTGCCATTCGGCAACAGTCCCTACTCTCAAATTTTCTACTCTCAAAAAAGAACTACAATATCTCGCCAGATGAAGCGGTACTTGTTGCAGTATCGCCTACGGTGTCAATGTTGTGACGACCCCTTCTGCCGTCTGTTCTGCAACTATCGGAGCTGGCGTTGCGCTGGTTACGGGTTCGGGTTCGGGTTCGGGTTCGGATATGGGAGAAGTGGCACTGGTAGCTGTTTGGTTATTGGTGATCGGTGTTTGGGTATTTTCTATCGGGGTGGTGGTGTTCTCTGTTGTCGGTTGTGGGTTGCCTTGCTCGTCCGTAGTCTGTGGCGGAGGGTTGGTTGCCTGCCCGACTGAACTTTGTTCTGACAAAGTTGGGCGGGTCGTGTCTTTCACTATCACCATTCTGGTAGAGGTAGCCGTGTTCCCCGCCCCATCGGTTGCCGTATATGTCACCGTATAGGTAGCGAGAATGCGCGAGCCGTCCGGAGTGGTGGTGGCTTGCCCCGCCGGAACTTCTGGCGAAGTGGGGGAAGTATCTATCGCATCAAGACCGAAGGTGTGGACACCGAGGTTCTCGCTCACATTATCGGTGACGGTCGCTCCGAGGTCTGCGTAGACGCTCCCCTTCAGGATTTCGGCCGGGTTGTTGCCATTCACCGTAATGACCGGCGCGACTGTATCCCCTCCCGTTTGGGTATTTGAGTTTTGGTCATTGAGATTTGTTTGTGATTTGGTGCTTGGGATTTGGTTATTTCCTAAGCATTCTCCTGCAACCGCACTCGGTTGACCGTTACGAATGCTTAGGCAGTACGGCTCTTTTGTGACCTCGTCATACAGCGTAATCCCCGTCGGCTTCGTACTCGTGCCGACGGTGAGCGCCTCTGCCGCAAGTGTCTTCAGTTCAGCCAGCCCGTTGGTGAACTTCGCCCCGAGTGTTCCCAAAGCGGCCGTCAGTTTTTCCGCGAAAGTCTGCGCGGAGTCTGCGTTGGTCTGCGCCGAGGCGAGAATCTCTTCAAGTTTAGTAACTCGAAGCTCCAATGATTCAAGCCGATGGAGTTGTTCCTGCACGCCCGCCAAAATAAAGGTCGCGAGTTTGTACACATCCACTCCTTTGCGGTTGGCGGAGAGCACTTCAAGCGGCGCCTCCTCCGCAATGAGCCCAAGCCTCTTTACGCAATCGTTTTGAGTATTTGAGTTTTGGTCATTGGGATTTGTTTGTGATTTGGTGCTTGTAATTTGTGATTTCACACATGTCTCTCCCGTGTAGAGGTAGGTTGCCACTCCCAGTGTCTTGATTTTCTCCAATACTCCTCGTTTGTCCTCGTCGCTGTAATACTTAATGTCTTTCTTCGCCTCCCTCGTGGAAATGTTTACGAAACTCGTCGCCGCGACATCCCCGTCTACATACAGCTTGTACGCCGTGTCGGGGGTGGTCGTCCCCACAGCCACCGTTCCGTTCTCCGCTATATATATAGAAGGAGTGCTCGTAGCGGTAGTGGAGGCGATGCCGATGCGGAAGCCGATTTCCTGCACCGCCCCCGTGAGAGCCGCCGTTCTGGTATTCAGTTCATTGACCGCCGAAATGAGCGGACTGGTTAGTTTCTGGTAATCTACCATTTTGTATCCATCCATATCTTGATAGACCAGCGAGGGGAACACAGTTTCAACCTCCTGCGCGATAACACCGATTTGCGATACTCCCCTCCCTAAATGTTCCGTAGCAGGATTGGTTGCGTCCCAGTCAAATGACACCCCGCGCAACTGTGATAGTTTATACAACGCATCAACACCTGTGATTGAAGCCACATTCGTTTTAAGACGGACATCGGAAGTAACAGTGCCGTCGCAAGTATCGTTTGAGTCGGTATCTTGACAAATGGTGCCCCATACATCCAGTTTATAGTCAGGCGTGGTGTCCCCGATGCCAACATTGCCGCCAGAATCAATTGTCATTCGTGAAGTTCCTGTTCGTGTCGTAACATTCGCTGCGGTGAAAAACTCAATTTGAGTTGCAGCGTTCTTTGCGGCAACCGAACCCCCAAACCATACTTTGTTGTAATTTGAACCAGATTCGTATGTCAGAAGCGTCCAGTTTTCCGTTTCTGTTCCATTATCATACTGTCGCGCTCCGATTGTTCCGAACTTTGCTGTATCATCTGCTGAAGTTTGAGAAAAGATAATATGGTCGTCATTCGCATTGTCTCCCACAATATCCAAAAAAGAACCTGGCGTGCTTGTCCCGATGCCGACATTGCCGCTGTTATTTATATTGAGGGCGGTATTCGCACCGTTAGGACCAAGGTTCAAGGTATTCGTACTTGCGTTAAATCCTAATGCTGAATATGCGGTTGCACTTGACCCTACTGTTATTTGCGGACCAGCGCCGGGTCTGATGAATTGCGCTAAAGTGGCTGCTGAACCAGTGACTACAAACAGTGCCCCCGGACTCGTCGTTCCAATCCCGACATTGCCAGAAGTATTGATGACCATGTGGCCGGTGGTTCCGCTGTCAGTGCTGAACAGTATTTTTTGCGTGTTTGCGCGAATGGTCAAATCTCCCACGACTGAACCAGTAATGATGTTGTTCGTTGCGCCGGAAAGACCGATGATTGCTTTTTGACTTGCCGCCGCCTGAAAATCCATCACATTGTTGGAAGCGGAGCCACCATCCAACGTAAGCATAGAGGTACCGTCAGAGCGATACAACCGAGTTGTGCCGCCCTGCACTGCAAGTAATCCTGCAGGACTCGTCGTCCCAATCCCGACATTGCCTTGATTATTAATGACCATTCTGACATTGGTC
>CAYJWA010000031.1:0-11230 GCA_964373775.1 uncultured Candidatus Saccharibacteria bacterium
TCTCACTGATTGGAACAAGCGCAATTCATGCACACGAAATATCACTTAACTCTCATACTGTTTCCACGAGGTATTCTCCACAGAACACGCAAAAAAGTCAATGCACTGACAGGATTTTAGCATTTATCCACGACCGTATGTAAATGCTAACTTACGCTACTCTCTCTCAATCTCCCTTACCGGGACTGTACACCTTTCGTCCGCCGCGGCGGACTCAAGGTCTTGCCTAGCCCGTGCCGGTCGGCCTAGGGCGAAGCTCCGTGCCCTCGCTTCTCACCCCTATGAAAGGTGGGGAGGCAGTATTCATTTTTGATGCTCTATATCTTTCTTCTTTTTCGGAATGATGCCATGCGCAATAATCAATTTCTCAAACTCCTCGCGCTCAACCGTTTCCACTTCAATCAATTTCGCGGCAATCGCGTCAAGCGCTGCGCGGTGTTTGAGAAGAATCTGTTCCGCGCGCTTGAACGCATCGCTGATGATTTTCGCAACCTCCGCGTCAATCGCATCCCCCACTTTCTGCGAATACTCTTTTTCCTCAAACATACCGCGGTTGCCAAATCGTCCAACCAATTGCTCAAACGCAATGGGTCCGAGTTTCTCTGACATTCCATACTTTGTTACCATATCCCGCGCGAGCGCGCTCGCCACCTGCAAGTCATTGGAGGGGCCCGTCGTTACATCTCCAAAAAGCATCTGCTCAGTAATGTAGCCACCGAGTGTAACCGCAATGTCGTCCAAGAACTCTTTGCGTGATTGAAGCTTGCGGTCCTCCAATGGCAACTTCAGGGTGTAGCCGCCCGCGCGCCCGCGCGCGATGATGGAAACTTTGTGCACGGGGTCGGCGTACGGGAGCACCGAAGAAACGAGAGCGTGTCCCGCCTCGTGGTACGCGGTGATTTTCTTTTCTTCCTGCGAGAGAAGGTGGCTCTTGCGCTCGGGCCCCAGCATCACTTTCTCAATGGAGCGAATGAGGTCAAACTGCGCGAGCTTGGTGCGTTCCTCGCGCGCCGCGAGAATCGCGGCTTCGTTCACGATAGAGTAGAGGTCGGCGCCGGAAAATCCAGGGGTGCGCTCCGCGACAACGCGCAGGTTCACATCCTCGCCGAGCTGTTTCTTTAACGCGTGCACCTTAAGAATTGCTTCGCGGTCATCGCGGTCAGGAAGGTCAACCACGACGCGCCGGTCAAACCGCCCGGGCCGCACGAGTGCGGGGTCAAGCACATCAGGACGGTTGGATGCCGCCATTACAATCACCTTTTCATGTTGCTCAAACCCGTCCATCTCCACCAATATCTGATTGAGCGTCTGCTCGCGCTCGTCGTTGCCGCCTCCAATTCCCCCGCCGCGCGTTCGCCCCACGGCGTCAATCTCGTCAACGAAAATAATGGACGGGGCGGCCTGCTTCGCCATCTTAAAGAGGTCTCGCACGCGGCTGTTGTGCAAGAGAATCGGTTTTTCTCCTCCAAAAAATGCTTCATGCTCGCATCCGCATAAGTCATACACAAAGCCGTCATATGGTTTTACGGATATTTTTTCAATGATTGGCCTCTTAAATTGTCCGAATGTGCCTGCGTACGAGATAAACGGATGGGCGGATTTTCCTATGATAAGATTCCCAGAGATGCTCTCCGGAACCGGCTCCTTACTTTTGCCGATGAAGCGGCCGGCAGGTGCGCTCGTTTCCCGAACCCCCGCCTGAATACCATGCATACCGCATAGCCATGAAAGCTCCATGATGAGTTGCTTCGATACTGAGGTAACCGACAGTTTTCCTTCTTTCGTCGTATACCCGTCACCTTCGCTATAACCTTTGAGATACGCAAGAAAATATCGCTTGGGGAGAGTCCACAAGACTTCCGGGAGATGTTTGTGGTGGCTTCCCGTCCCGCACTCGCGTTCAAAAAATTGCGCAACAACCGGCGAGGAAACGGTAATCCTGAATGAGTTGGACTCGGGAACTGCCGAGGTGGTCGGCGTGAGCTTAAAGACCAATTCAATAAGCGAGATACAATCTTGATGCAAATCAAGCTCGTGCAAACCGAACACAAATTGCGTGTAGTATTCTTCAGTTCTCCCCTCAGCTGTGTAGTATCCGAGAAGGCGCATCAACTCTTCGGTAACGAGAAGAGAAGAGGGGGTTTTGCGGGTCACGACCGTACTATTCAAAAACTGCGGTCGATGTCTTCCGGACTGCCAGTTACCGACTGTTGCTTGAGAAACACCGATGCGTAAAGCGATTTTCGCCTGTGCAAGTACATTCGAGTTCGCCACGGCATAGTGATAGTTCTTAACCGTTTCGGCGTGCCGCTCATCGTAGAGGGGTAAGTATGCATTCCCGTCCGTTCCAAATGTATGCGCGTATATATGATGAGTCGTTCCGAATCCGGAAATAAACGCGCCACGAACTTTGAAGGGCAGATTCACCAAAATATCCCCGCGTTTCAGCTCTGCGGCTTTTTTTGCTATGACCATATTGCGCCTACGGACGAAAACGGAGTGGTCACCGGTGGTTTTTATGGTTCCGCCTCGATAGTGAATCTCATAAATCGCATTGACTTTGTGACGAAGCACGCCTTGAACAGAACTCCATTGACTGCCCCCGAAGTAGCGAGTTTTTGGTTTGCCGCGAGCACCCCGGAAAGCCGTCTCGCGAGGCTTGAACCCGAGCGTCTCAACCCCTGAAACAGGTTTGACGATACCACTTTCATTATCTTGATAATACACATCAACAACTTCAGCGATAGGAACAAGCTTCGCTCCCTTTTCTGTCTTTATGAGGACGGGAGTGTCTCCCGTTACGCTCGCGCCCACACCCACAAACATCTCTACGAACTCCGAGCCGGAGATGGAAAAAAACGGCACGCCGGCCTCGCCCGCGACTGCGCGGGCAAGGAGTGTCTTTCCGGTACCGGACGCCCCCATAAGGAGGACGCCCTTTGGAATCTGTGCGCCAATGTCCAAGAACTTTTTCGGGTTCTTGAGAAAATCAACGATTTCCGTGAGTTCTTCCTTCGCCTCCTTCACGCCCGCGACATCCTTGAAAGTGACTTTTTGCTTTTTGTCGTGCGGGAAGATGATGCGCGGCTTTGACTGCCCGAACGAAAACGCCTGCATGCCTGCCCCGCGAATCTGGCGCGACAAAAACCAAATGAACGCAACAATAAATAAGACAGGGATGAGAAACGGCGCAAGATTCGCGAACCAAAATGAAAACCCGCTTTCCTTCTCAACTCCAATCTTCACCTGCTGGAGTTGTTCCGGAAGAACCCCGTAATTAAGGAGCGTCTGCGAGAGCGGCTCGCCCTCCTCTTTCTTGGAACGCTTCAGTATATTCCCCTTTACATAGACCACTTCTAGCACATCCCCGGAAATGGTGATTTCAGACACATCCCCGCGCGCAATGTCCGCGGCAACTTCTGAAATAGGAAGCTCTCCTGCTTCGTCCTTCCTGCCTTCCGTGAGGAACGAGTACAATGTCATGAGCACGAGAAAGATGAAGAGCGTGGTAAGCGCGCTCTGGAACAAATCCCGCCCGGGCGGCTTTTGCCCGCCGCCTCCCCCTCCGCGGCCATTGTTATTATTCCCATTGTTTCCCTGCCGCCTCTTTAATTTTTCTCTAAATGAAGCCATCCCGTTAGAGATAGAGCGCGAACGAAATATTTTCGCGCGCTATCCAATACCTCTGATAAATAAGAAACTGTACAATACCTGGCGACCCGTTCCGAGCGTTCGCTGTCTCTAACGGGACCATCCCGTCCATTATACATATTTTTTTCTTTATGGAAACGCCGCGGTCTGCTACCATAAAGCGATGCTGATAGAAAACCGCAAAGCGCGATTCAATTATGAACTTCAAGAAAAACTCACTGCAGGCATTGAGCTATTCGGGTTTGAAGTAAAATCGCTGCGCCAAAAACAGGGTTCCCTTGACGGCGCGTATGTGATTGTGCGCGGAGGCGAGGCATTTTTGGTAAATGCATTTATTCCGCCGTACCAGCCGAAAAATACGCCGAAAGAGTACGACCCGCGCCGTCACCGGAAACTTTTGCTTACGAAAAAGGAGATTGCCGAACTCGCAGGCAGCGAATCCAAGAAGGGCTTGACAATTGTGCCGCTATCCGTGTATAGTAAAGGCAGGAAGATTAAGGTTGAACTCGCCATTGCGCGCGGCAAAAAGAAGTACGACAAGCGAGAGACGCTCAAGCGCCGCGACGCAGAGCGGGAGATGAGAAGGACTTTGAAACAGAACGCTGATTAACGCAGATGCCAGCGCAGATGCACGCAGATTCTTTTATCCGCGTCTATCCGCGATGCCATCCGCGTTCATCCGCGGATAAAGGGGAATGATCGGCCTAGACAAAGAGAATGCGTCTGCATGCGCGCGATGGAGCTCCGGTACCTCCTTAAACTGCCGGAAAAATTAAGTGCCAAGAACTTAGTTGCAAAAGCAAAGTCTGTTCTGTCGCCGTACTTCGGCGCTCGCGACTTGAGCTTCGCCTACGCGTTGTCGTAAGCGACGATTATATGGCCAAGGTCTGATACGGACACATAATCGTTATACTTATTCAGACTATCGGTGTACGGAGCGTCCCGCCGCACGCCTGAATCTTGGAGGACTCGGTATCTGAAGGTTTCGTTTGCTTCACACTGCAGATACTTACATCCGCCGACTGGCGGACTAAAGCTGACTATATCGCGTAGAACCATACAGAACACCTTTTTGGACGCGAGTTCGATTCTCGCCATTTCCACACACAAACCCAAAACCGCCCACAGGGGCGGTTTTGGGTTGTGCCGCCCGAACGCTCGCGAAGCAATCGCGTGCTGGTGTGCCCCCACACCACCTTTTTGCAAAAAGCTGGTGTGGGGGTATAGTGTCGGCAGAACGTTTTCTGAACAAACAAAACCAGTAATTGACCTATGACAACTAACACCAGCCATCCAAAGCACTACTGCGGCATCTTCGGTATTATCGGACACCAAAACGCGGCAACGCTTACCTACATGGGGCTTGACGCGCTCCAGCACCGCGGGCAGGAGGCAGCGGGCATTACTACCGTGAGCAATGGCGCATTTCAGACGCATCGCGGTTTGGGGTGGATCTCGCAGGTATTCACACCCGAGCGTCTCGCGACGCTCAACGGCACAGCCGCCATCGGCCATGTCCGTTACTCCACAACAGGTTCGTCGGGACTGCACAACGCGCAGCCGATTTCAGTGGGGAGCGCGCGGGGCGACATTGCGATAGCGCACAACGGCAACCTCACCAACATCTGGCTTCTGCGCGGACAACTGGAACGCGCGGGAGCCGTGTTTCAGAGCACGACCGACAGCGAAGTCATCCTCCAGCTTCTTGCGCGCGCCGAAGGAATGTCATGGGAAGAGGCGCTCGTAAAAGCCCTCCCCTCCTGCGACGGCGCCTACTCGCTGGTATTTTTGACCGAGAATAAACTTGTGGGCGTCCGCGACCCATTCGGGTTCCGACCGCTCGTGCTTGGGACGCTCGGGGACGCGGTACTGCTCGCGAGCGAGACCTGTGCCTTAGACATTGTCGGAGCGACATTTCTGCGAGAGGTGGAACCAGGAGAGATCGTCGTCATTGAGAATGGCGTTATCCGCAGCGTCCAGGCCTTCCCGAAGCACACCCGCCGCGCATTTTGCATCTTTGAGTACATCTACTTCTCGCGGCCGGACGGCGTTATCATGGGCAAAAGCGTCTATGGTGTTCGTCTCAATCTCGGCCGAGAACTTGCGCGGGAGTACCCGATTGACGCGGATATCGCGATGCCGATTCCGGACAGCGGCAACACCGCCGCGCTCGGCTATGCGCGCGCGCGAAGTATCCCGTTTGAGATGGCGTTTGTGCGAAACCACTATAGCGGACGCACCTTCCTTCTCCCCGCTCCGGAGCATCGGGAAGCGCGCGCCCGCATGAAGTTGAACCTCATTGGAAAACTCGTAAAGGATAAACGGGTCGTTGTGGTTGACGACTCGCTCGTGCGCGGAAACACGGCTCGCGCGCGGGTGCGGACGTTGCGCGAGGCAGGAGCGAAAGAAGTACATCTTCTCATCAGTTGTCCGCCGCACCGACACCCGTGCGTGTACGGCATTGACTTTCCGGACCGGAAAGAACTCATGGCCGCCAATTATTCCACCGACGAAATCCGAGCGTCTCTCAATGTGGACTCGCTCGGATATCTCTCTGAAGAGGGAATGATTCGCGCCACGGAAGTGCCGAAAGAACGGTTCTGTCTCGCGTGCTATACCGGAGAGTACCCCGTTCCGTACGATGAAACGCGGTACAAAGAGGCGCTGGCCCGGACTGCGTGCGCCAGGAGCTGAACGGGCATATGGTTCTTTTCGCCTTTCGCCGCCGCCACACCTCGCGGCGGCTTTTTTCAGGATTTCTACCGCCCTTTTCGTAAGAGTTTGACACGGATTTCAGCACATGCTATCATGCAGGGACAAAGCAGTGTCGCAGAAACAAGTCGATTTCAACGCATACTTTACTTTGTATTTATTCGTTAGGACATCGCAAGATGACCGGAACAATCAAAAAGCTGACGGACAAGGGCTTTGGATTCATTACCGGCGAGGGCCTTCAGAAAGACCTGTTCTTTCACAGCAAAGCCCTCGTCGGCGTGCAGTTCAGCGAACTCCAGGAGGGCGACAAGGTTTCTTTTGAGACCGAGGAGTCCCCGAAGGGAATGAATGCCGTCAATGTGCAGCGCGCGTAAGCCCTAAAACATATTTTATTCCATAAAATATGTTCGGGCGACGCTTTGCTCCGCAAAACGTTTAGCCCTGCAGAAACTCCCCCTCCGCCTTTGGCGGAGGGGGAGTTTTGTTTTGTGCTACTATAGAGTGATGAGATTCATCGCTGATTTAGAAATTCACTCCCGCTACGCGCGGGCGTGTTCGCCGGATTTGACGATACCAAACATTGCTGTCTGGGCCGCGAAAAAAGGCCTGGCGGTTATGGGCACCGGCGACTTCACGCACCCGCTGTGGTTCAAAGAGATAAAGGAAAAACTGGAACCAGCGGAAAAAGGATTGTACGCGCTCAAAGGAAGCGAAAACAGAACTCGTTTCCTTCTCTCCGGAGAAATCAGCTGTATCTACTCAAAAGGCGGACGGGTGCGAAGAGTGCATCACCTGGTTTATGCGCCGTCAATTGAAATCGCGGAGAACTTCAACGCTAAACTCGCGGCAATCGGAAACATCCGCTCTGACGGCCGCCCCATTATCGGCTGCACCTCAAAGCTGCTGCTTGAATTACTTCTCTCCACATCCGGAGAATGCGTGCTTATACCGGCGCATGTCTGGACCCCGCACTTCGGCGTCTTCGGCTCCGCATCCGGCTATGATTCTCTCACAGAATGTTTTGAAGAACTGGAACCGCAGGTTTTCGCAATAGAAACGGGACTCTCATCTGACCCGCCAATGAACTGGCGCATCCCCTTCCTTGACAACCGCGCCATCATATCCAGTTCTGACGCGCACTCGCTCCACCGCATCGGGCGCGAAGCGACCATTTTTGACACTGACTTCTCCTACAAAGGCATTTTTGACGCGCTCCGCGCGCGGGACAATCGGCTCGCGGGAACCGTGGAGTTTTTCCCGGAAGAAGGCAAGTATCATTATGACGGACATCGCGACTGCAAGGTGTCGTGGAGTCCAAGCGAGACGAAAAAACATGAGGGCATCTGCTCTGTCTGCAAACGCAGAGTAACAATCGGCGTCATGGCGCGAGTGGAAGCGCTCGCCGCGCCGGACCGCTCCGAGGGATTCAAGCCCGCATGGGCAAAACCATACTTCTCGCTTGTGCCGCTTGAAGAAATCATTGCGGACTCCCTTGGCGTCGGCGCCGCGTCAAAAAAAGTGGAGCAGATGTATGAAGAGACAATAAAAAAATTGGGAGGCGAACTGGGCATTCTTTTGGATATCTCTGAAAGCGAGCTTCGCCAAAAGCTCAATGAGCATCTCGCCGAAGCGATTGTTCGTGTCCGTTCGGGAAAATTAAAGATTGAGCCCGGCTATGACGGCGAGTACGGGAAGATAAAGATTTTTGATGAAAGTGAACGGCAAGCCAAAACAGTAGCGCAGACAAGATTATTTTGATCCCGAATAAGCACACTCCGTAGTTGCCGCGGGTCCAAAAGTGCTGTAGAGTGTCTGCTAGTCGCACAACCAAAACCTTCAACCAGAAATCCCTATGAACGAGAAAGTGGAACGATTTGTAATCGTCTCATTCACACCAATAACGGAAACATATTTCGTCGTGCACCTCAAGATGTCGCGCGGCAATGAGAAACACGGCATTATGGGTATCAAAGCCGCCACGGTGGAAACGACGGGAGACACCATCACAATCACTGACGGCGTCAACCGGCCCGCCGGCGTGCACCTCTCCGCAGAGCTTTCGCGGAGCAACAACACGGGATGGGTGGCGTACCGCTAGCCCAAGATAACAGAATCGCCTCGCGTGTCCGCGCGCGAGGCGATTTTTTTGACCCCAAAAAGAAAGCCGGCGTCTATTCTCTTATTGCACGAGTAAGAGTGTTGCATTTTTTGACCAGGAATGATATAAAATAACCATCACTAACAAAAGACGAAGTGGCATTAGAACGAGTTAGAATCAATCACCAGATCCGCGCGCCGGAACTCCGCGTCATTGGACCGCAGGGAGAAAACTTCGGCGTGATTTCCCTTTCTACAGCGCTCTCAAAAGCTGCAGAGGCGGGGCTTGACCTAATTGAGATCTCGCCTCATGCGGCTCCGCCAGTTGCAAAAATATCGGATTACGGCAGATTTCAGTACGAGCAGAACAAAAAGGCGCGCGCCGCAAAGACCAAGACGCACAAGGTTGAAGTCAAAACCATACAAGTAAAAATAGGCACCAGCGAGCACGATTTGGGGCTAAAAGCGAAAAAAGTCAACGAGTGGTTAACCTTGGGACACCGCGTTAAAGTAGACCTGTACCTCACCGGCCGCTCAAAATATATGGAGTTCAAGTTTTTACAAGAGCGGCTGGGGCGGATTCTAAAGCTGATTGCGGTCTCGTACAAAGTGACAGAGCCGGTGCGAAAGGGGCTAAAGGGATTATCAATGGTGATCGAAAAAGCGTAACACGACACTAATGACACGAATATAAAGAACGAATTACACGAATACAGAATCTTGCATTAGTGTCATTCGCTCTTCATTTGTAATTAGTGTCGAGTATTTATGGGAGTAAAAACAACAAAATCCTACACAAAGCGGCTCAAGGTCACCAAGAACGGCAAAATCCTGATGCGCGGCAAAGGTCAGAATCATTTCAACGCCAAAGCGCGAAGACGTGCGCAGCTTAACAAGCGGCGTTTCCATATCCTGCATTTGAAACAAGGAGATATCGCAAGATTTCTCCCGTAGGAGAAAACAGAAATAACTAATTCCTAATTTCTAATTCCTAAATTAAAACATTTGGATTTTTATTAGAAATTAGAAATTAGAAATTAGAAATTTTAAGCTCACGAATTATGTCTAGGGTTAAGAAAGCAGCCAACGCATTGAAATTCCGAAGGACTTTGCTAAAAAAGGTAAAGGGCTATCGCCACGACCGCTCCAAAAAAGAACGCGCCGCGGGGGAGGCATATCTTCACGCCGGCAAGTACTCATTTGCGCATCGCAAAGACAAGAAGAACGACTTTCGCGCGCTCTGGAACATCCGCATCAACGCCGCCGTCCGTCCGTATGGGCTTTCGTACAGCAAGTTCATTCATGCCCTGAAACTAAAAGGCATCAAACTCGACCGCAAGATTCTCGCCGGTCTCGCCAAAGACGAACCGAAGACATTTGAGCGGGTAGTCAGTCAAGTCAAATAATATCGAATACCGAATCTCGAAAGATACTGAATACCAAATAAGAAAGCTTCCGTGTGGGAGTTTTTTCTTGTTCTCCCTTTGTAAAAGGGAGTACCGCGTCTGCGCGTGGAGGGATTCTTTCCAATCCCTTACAAGGAGGAGCCCATAGGGGTGTGGTAATTTAATTGTGTCAAAATGACAGAATTAGCCCCTGTTTATGACACAATTACTAGTCCTAACAATAAGGGTTTTCCGCCAAAACGCTTGACTTAAAGCAGGTAATATGCTAGCCTTTCGGGAGCTAATTTGACCTTTGAAACCAGACGCGGATGATCGCGGATATAACGCAGATTTACGCAGATGGGTAAATTTTGCAGGCGGAATCGTGGCTCTGAACATATTCGGAGCCAACATTCCGCTTGCAAACGCGCAAACGGATTCATAAGGAGCGATATTGTTTCGCTTCTTGGGAATTTGCCCGTGTTGTCTGAAAGTGTGCCTTCGGGTACTGTCTGGCGTTCGTCTGTGACGGCTCCAGTTTACTGCGGAAAACCTGCCGCAGGGGCAATATGGGTACTCACTTCGGAAATTTTGAACAAAACCCCCCCTCTATCAAGTCCATCTGCTAAAAGGCAGGCGGATTTGTAGAGATCGGTCTTTGAAAACAAAATACGGGCTTTATGTAGGTGTGCCGTTGAACACCAGAAATTGAGGAATTATGTCAAAAGCATGGCAGTTTTGGACCGGTAATGCAGTCAGCCCTGCGGTTGAACATTGCCACGAAGTCCGGAAAAGAAACAGAGAAGAGGAAGCGCGACACGCCGCACGAGAGGAAGAATTGAAAATCCTCGGACAAGAACTCGGAGCGAAACATGGTCTCCGGTTCATTGGGACACGGCGGGATTATCCGCCCGGAACGAATATTCCGAGGAATCCCAAACTTCAGTGGATAGTCCCTCCCAAAAGTGTCATTTCACTGGGGTTCGAGGTTACTCCAGTCGGTATGGCAAAGTGGCGAGTTCAGCAACGACTTGCCGAAGGCGTGGTGCTCTCGGGCAAAAACTCCACCGGTTGGAGTGTGTGGTTAAAAGAGGGTGAGCTGGATAAACTCACCAAAATCTTCAAATCACCGGTGCTTCCGCCAGTTGAGGAACGCAACCGCGAACAGTCGGATGGGACCCTTGCCGACTTCGGCGGGCACTACCGGATATTCGGGGCGACAAAGAATGCCCAATTTTGGGTGATTCGTCCCGACGGCACGCTGCGCGAACCGGACGAAGACCGCGGACGCGGCTACGCCGAAAAGTACAAAGGAGCGGAGGGAGACAAACGGTGGAATGTCGTCGCGCCGGGAGAATTGGCAATCTCCTGGTGGAAACCGT
>CAYJWA010000032.1:0-11229 GCA_964373775.1 uncultured Candidatus Saccharibacteria bacterium
AGGAATTTTTGGTAAAGTAGGTTCGAGCGAAGGCATAAAGAACTTACATAGTATGCCCTTAGCCGGAATTGAACCGACAACTACTCCTTAGGACGGAGTTGTTATATCCGTTTAACTATAAGGGCGTCAGGAAAGTCGGGCAGGTAGCCGTTGTCCTCCAAAGGACGGATCCCGCCTCCGGAGGAAACTACGGCGGCTGTATTGACCAACTTATCACGGAAGCCAAAAATCCTGAAGCATTCGCCCCAAGAATCTTATTCTCTATCCGCGCGTGCATCCGCGTTTTTATCCGCGCACAGCCGCGTTCAGGAGAGACCCAGCGCCTGCGCAACAACCGGCTTGTTGAAGCCGACAATGAGCTCCCCGTCAATGACAATCACCGGCACGCCCATCTGTCCGCTTTTTTCAATCATTTCTTTGCGCTTTTCCGCATCCTGCGCAACATTGTGCTCGGTGTACGCAATACCTTTCTCTTTGAAAAACGCCTTCGCCGCGTTGCAATACACACAGCTCGGCGTTGAGTAAATGGTTACATTTGCCATAGCAGTAGTTTATAAAGTTATAAAGTTCACAAAGTATAGCAGACCTCTCGAAAACCTGAACTGTACAGCGCCTCAATTCTCTAGCCTACTTTAACTTTTTCACAAGTTCCTTTGGAGTCCGAATGATGCCCCGAAAAAGCACCTGCCGACAAAGTTCACCTTTGTCTGCCTCAAGCGCGTAGATAGGCTTATTAAGCGCCACCGCGGCGCCGATTTCCATTGAAACGCTGGGACCGATATATCCTCCTCTGTTATAAATAAACATACTATCGGCCATGCGGATTTTGTACAAGTGGTCGTGTATAAGTCCCAGGGCGACAAATGTTTGATAGTCGGGGGAAAGTTTCGTCCAGTCCTCCTGCCCTGAATGATGGTGCGGCGCGTAGACAACCACGCCGAGCTTTCCAAGCTCGGTTGCGAACTTTTTAACTTCCGCTTTGAACCGCCTGCTTGCACAGATAACGATTGATTTCATACAGACACCGTTATTTTCTCAACTCGGGGAGAAGATTCGCCAACTCACCCCACTTTTTCGTCAGCGTTTTTGCATCTGTCGTGTTCACCTTAAATTCAAAACCAATGGTTCCGCGGCCTGCTTTCTTTCCGCAAGATTACCCGATGAGCCCGCAAGCAAGCCAATTCTATAACCCTTGCCCTCCAAAATTCTTACCGCTTCTTCTGCTTGCGGCTCCACCCAATTGTCTTCGGCTCTTTCCTTCATACGATTATTGCTAATTTGTAATGTGCGGGTAGCGAGAATCGAACTCGCGTGTGTTGCTTGGGAAGCAACCATATTGCCATTATATTATACCCGCTGCTCTCTTGGCTATCCAGTAATTCAGTAATGAGTTACCCGTTATTCGGTTCTAGCGGAATATATTAAACAACTTTGACACAAACGACTGGTTTGGTTCGGAAACATCTTCCTCGCCGCGGCTTTTATCGGGAATCACCACAACCATCTTCTCGCCGGGTTTTGCCACCTGAAACTGCTCGCGGATTTCCGCTTCAATACCCTCTGGGGTCTTGAGGCGCGCAAGTTTTTCCTCAAGTGCCGCGGCGCGCGCCGCAAGCGCCGCAAATGTTTCCTGAACCCGTTCCAATTTTGCCGTATTTTCCCGCTCCCGTCCGTACGCGCCCCACAATGCCTTGAAGAGAAATGCGAGCACAATAAGCAATACCAGCAGAGTAATCCGCGAGTATAAAAACCTGCCCCTGTTTCGTTTTCGCTGGAATTCGTTCATGAATAAGGATGTAGACAGTGAAGGCGCTAGGCACTAGGAAGATCTTAGGAAAGAGTATACTATAGTAGTGTTTCTTCAGCCTAGCGCCTAATGTCTAGAGCCTAGTGCCTAAACAATGTTATTCCACAAAAAACATCGCAAGACAGTCGGTATCATCTGGGCAATGCTGTGCTTCCTCATCATCGTGAGCATGGTGCTTCTCTATGTACCCGCACTATACAGATAAATCCGAAGCACGAAATCCGAAATCCGAAACAAATTCTCTGGCTTCGCCTTTAATTTTGTACCATCTTCAGAAACACTTCCGGCGGGATGCGCACTCTGCCGCCCGCTTTGAGCCGCTTCTTGCCTTCCTTCTGCTTCTGCCACAGCTTCATCTTTCTCGTCCTGTCCCCTCCATAAAGATATCCGGTGACATCCTTGGCCAGAGCGCGGACCGTGCGAGACGAAATAATGCGCCCGAGCGCTTTTGCCTGAATCTTTGTGGCAAAGAGTTGGCGCGGCAAAATCGTATAGAGTTTTTCTGCCGCGGCTTCCGCCTCCATCTCCACCCGCTTCCGCGAAACAATCCGCGAGAATGCGGGAACCGGCTCTTCCGCCACCAAAAGTTCCAGTTTAACGACATCCGCGAGGCGCATACCCGTCAACCGGTACGAAAGAGACGCAAAACCCGACGAGACGCTCTTCACTTCATCAAAAAACCCGCGCATGAGCTCCCGAAGCGGCATAGATAAAACCAACAGAACGCGGCTCTCGCCGAAATTCTCCGTGGTCTTGACTTCTGCCTCGTGCGCATGAAGTAAGGGCATCAATCCAGCGATGTAATCCGGCGGCGTGATAATCTTCGCTTCCGCCATGGGCTCGCGCACTTCCTCTATCTCGCTGTATTCTGGAAACCGCGCCGCAGAATACACAGTCCGTTTCTTCCCTTTCTTGTCCGTCACTTCGTAGGTGATGGAAGGCGCGGTAATGATGAGCGAGAGATTGAATTCCCGCCGCAACCGCTCGGTAATGATTTCCACATGCAGCATCCCGAGAAATCCGCAGCGGAATCCCCTTCCCAAAAGTCCTGATGATTCCTCCTCGGTCGCAAACGAAGAATCAGAAAGCCGCAGCCGTTCCAGCGCTTGGCGCAGGCGATTAAAATCGTCCTGGCTCTCCGGATACACAGATGCCCACACCAGCGGTTCCGGCAAAGCATACCCGGGCAATGCTCCGAGCGGGTGCACTGCGCTTGTGAGCGTATCTCCGATACGGGCAATTCCCGGTTCTTTGATGCCAGTCACAATATATCCAATCTCTCCGGAAGCAAGAGAGTCAACAGGAACTGGTTCTGGCGTAAAGACGCCGACTTCAATGGGCGTACACTGCTGTTTCCCGGCGATAAGCCGGACTTTGTCTCCCTTTCGCACCATGCCCTCGCGCACGCGGATATAGAGAATAACTCCTGTATGGTTGGAATACTGGAAATCAAAAATCAAACCGCGGAACTGATTCGGAATAGAACATGAAACTGACTCGGAATTGGCTGGCGCCGGCACCCGCGTAATAATGGCGTCAAGAAGCTCGGTAATTCCCTGCCCCGTTTTTCCCGAGACCTCCAAAATCTCCTGCTCCGGACATCCGAGCAGAGCCGAGATTTCCTTCTTCGTCTCCGGAATGCGGGCAAGCGGCGAGTCAATCTTGTTCACTGCGGGAATGATGGCAAGCCCCGCATCGCGCGCCAACTGCAGCACGGAAAGCGTCTGCGCCTGCACCCCTTGCGTTGCGTCAACCAAAAGCACCGCCCCCTCAACGGCGCGGAGCGCCCGCGACACTTCGTATGCGAAGTCAATATGCCCGGGAGTATCAATCAAATTCAGAATGAAGCATTCTGAATTTGCAATATCGAATTTCGAATTTCGAATTTCGAATGAGCCTGCTTCAGTTTGAATATTTTGAGTTTGATTGGTTTTTCGAGATTCGACATTCGGTATTCGAGATTCCGTATGATTTGGCTTCCAAATCATACGGACTGGTGTCATCTTGATGGTGATACCCCGCTCGCGCTCCAGCTCCATAGAATCAAGCACCTGCTCGCGCATCTTGCGCTTCTCCACGGTGCCGGTGATTTCCAGCAAGCGGTCCGCCAAGGTGCTCTTGCCGTGGTCAATATGCGCCACGATGCAAAAATTACGGATATTTTTCTGGTTATTTTCCTCCATAGAGTCATCCTAGCAAAAATCACATACAAAAAGAACTGTGCGGATGACGCAAAACCTACACCAATCGACACAGTATTTTCGCGACGCGCTCTATGTCGGCTTTCCCCGTTCCCCTCCCGAGGGTAAAACGAATCGTGGAACTCGCTCGGGCGAACGAACCGCTCGGATTCGGCACAGCTCCAAGCGTTGCAACCACATACGACTCGCGCTCGTCCTTGAGGCACGAGCTCTTAGTGGAAACCGCGATTCCTGCCGCATCCAATTGAAGCGTCAGCATTTCCGTGTCCCTGCCGAGAAGCGATATATTCAGATTATTCGGCAGTCGTTCTCCCTCCTCCATACTCCCGTTCACCACCGCATTTCTTATTCTGATGTTCTCAAGAACTTCAGAATATAGATAATCGCGAAGAGTCGCGAGACGAGAGGATTCTTTGTTCCGTTCATCGCCTGCGATTCGGAGCGCTTCAGCAAACCCCACGATTGCCGGAACATTTTCAGTGGTGGAACGAAGTCCCTTCTCTTGCCCGCCGCCGAAAAGAATCGGAGCAATAGAGATTCCTCTCCGGACATAGAGCGCGCCGACTCCTTTTGGTCCATATATTTTGTGCCCGTCAAGCGTGAGTAGGTCAACGCCGAGCGCGTTCACAAGGCAGTTGAGATACAGCGGCGCTTGACACGCATCCACATGGAAAATTGGCTTCGTCAATTTTAATTTCGAATTTCGAATTTCGAATTTCGAATTTTCTGAAAAATTGCGAAGCCCACTCGCAATTTTGCGGATTGGCTGTATTGTTCCAATTTCATTGTTCGCGTACATCACGGACACAAGTACGGTGTTCGGACGAATCGCAGCAATAATTTTTTCCGTCTTCACAATCCCGTTTGGTTCAACCGGCACGAATGTTACCTCTGCGGCTCCCCGCCGCTCCAACTCGCGGAGCGGCTCCATGACGGAGGCATGCTCAATATTTGTGCTAACAATGTGCGCTTTTACAAGGTCCGACCGACAAGGTCCGACCTTTTTCCCGATACAAGGTCGGACCTTGTCGGACCTTGTAAAAGCGTCGACTGTGCCAAAAATTGCAAGATTGTTCGCCTCCGTGCCGCCGCTGGTGAAAACAATCTCATCCGAGTGCGCTTCAAGGCAGCGTGCGGTCTTCACGCGCGCTTCGTCAAGCGCCTTCTTCGCCGCGACGGCTTCTGCATGAATGGAGCTCGGATTACCAAACTTCTCGCGCAAAAACGGCTCCATCACCCGCCTCACCCGCGGGTCAAGTGGGGTGGTGGCGGCATAGTCCAAATAAATTCGTGTCATCTCTTTATACTACAAAAGAGCTGGCGGAATCGCAAAAAATGTCGTACTATATCCTGCTATGACCTTTGATACCGACATCCTCCTTGTTATATTCGCCGTAGGTATAGTCATTACCGCGCTACTGGGGCTCCATACCGAATGGCGGCTTACCCGGCTGCTGCGCGGCAAGAACGGAAAATCGCTTGAGGAGACGATAGTCAAAAGCGCGGCGGATATGGAACGGTTCAAGCAGTTCCGCAAAGAGATTGAGCAATATCTGGAAACAGTGGAAAAACGGATGGGCCAAAGCATCCGCGGAGTCGGCACGGTGCGCTTTAATCCGTTTCGGGGCACCGGAGAAGGCGGGAATCAGAGTTTTGCCAGCGCTTTCATCAGCGAAAAGGGAGATGGGGTAGTCTTCTCAACGCTCTATTCCCGCGAGCGGATGAGCGTCTTTGCAAAACCGCTCACCGGCGGAAAGTCGGAGTATGAACTGACAGACGAAGAGAGAGGAGCGATAAAACTCGCTCAACAAAGGCTTCGCCTGTAAATCCGAAGCACGAAATCCGAAACAAATTTCCGCGACCTTTGCGAAAAAGATTATGAGCACACCAACTTCCAAAACTGAAAAGACTTCAGCAATTCCGCGACCTCCCGTGGTCGCGGTCTTGGGTCATGTCAACCACGGCAAGAGCACGCTTCTTGATTATATCCGCAAGACCAGCGTAACAGAAAAAGAAGCCGGGGGCATTACCCAGCAACTTGGCGCGTACGAAGTCACAGTGCCGCAGATTAGCGCCGATGCCAATACGCAGATAAATGTAGATAATCAGCAAGCGCCAGCACGCACCATTACTTTTCTGGATACTCCGGGGCACGAGGCATTCAAGGGTATTCGCGAGCGCGGCGCAACCGTCGCAGATATTGCCGTACTCGTGATTTCCGGAGAAGAGGGAGTTAAGCCGCAGACCCTTGAGGCGCTCCGATACATTACAACCGCAGAAATCCCCTACCTTGTCGCGATTACCAAAATTGACAAGCCGAATGCGAATGCAGAGCGGGTACAGCAAGATCTCGCGGAACACAAAATCCTTGTGGAAGGATACGGCGGAGATATTCCTTGTATCCGTCTTTCCAGCAAGACCGGCGAGGGAGTGGAAGACCTCCTGGAGATGACTCTTCTGGTTGCGGACTTGCATCCAGTCGCAACACACCCAGAGAAACCCGCCTCCGGTTTTGTCATAGAAGCGCAATGCGGAGAGAGAACCGGTATCTCGGCAACGCTTCTTATCAGAGACGGCACGCTCCAGAAAGGCGCGTTTGTCGCCGCAGAAAAAGCATTAGCGCCCGTGCGGTTTATTAGGACAGCCAGTGGGGAGAAGGTGTCGCAGCAAGTAGCAGGGCACGCGGTCTCGGTTACCGGCTGGAATGCAATCCCGCGTATCGGGGCGCGATTTATTGCCTTCGCCGCGAAAAAGGACGCGGAGAGGGAGACAGCGATATTTTCCGAAGCGACAAGCCGTAAGAGCGTGACGCAAAAGCCCGCGCGCGCGGCAACGGAAGACAACGCAATAATTCCCATCATTATCAAAGCGGACGCAGGCGGAAGTGTGGAAGCCGTGGAGCATGAGATAAAAAAGCAGGAGACGGAGCAGGTGGCGCTCCAGATTGTCGCAAAAGGAATCGGCGCCCTCTCCGAGAGCGACCTCAAGACCGCAGCGAGTTGCCGCGCTCCGCTGATTGTGGGGTTCAATGTCGGGATTGATGCGTCCGCCAAAGACGCATTTCTGCGAAGCGGTATTCCCTTTGCCGTCTTTGATGTGATTTACGAGCTCGCGGAGTGGGTCGCCGCAAAAGTCAGAGAGCGAACGCCGAAAAAGCGGGTGGAGGAGATAAGCGGCAGTGCACGTATTCTGAAGCTGTTTTCCGCGGAGAAGGACAAACAGATTATCGGCGGGAAAGTGTCGGAAGGAGAACTGCGGCGCGGCGATGAGTTTCGGGTGCTCCGGCGCGATACGCTCATCGGCACGGGAAAAATCCGGGAACTCCAGCACCAGAAAGGAAAGATAGAGAAAGCTCCGAAAGACAGCGAGTGCGGCGCATTGGTGAATGCGACCGTCGCGATTGCAGTCGGGGACAGGATTGAGACATTCATCATAGTGGAGAAATAATTCAGCAAGGAAAACACAAAGCGCCGTACCTCCACCCTTCGGGGGATCTCGCAGAGCGAGACGAAAAGCCAAACAGAAAGATGAGTTTGTGTTTTGAATAGTTTGTGTCTTTGTTTGGTTTTTTGTGCCGTTTGTGTTTTGGTCAATTTTCTGGGGTTTGTGTTTTGTTTGGAATTTGCGCAGTTGTGGTTTGTGCTTTCGTTCACTCGTATGTCACTAAAGGATGAAAAAATACGGGAAGCCATCCGGCACGCGGCGGCGGAGTTTCTGGAACGGGAATCAAACCGCACGGCGCTCATCACGGTTACGGGTGTTGCTCTGAAAGCGCGCGGCAGAAGTGCGGTGATTCTCTTCACTGTTCTCCCCGAGGAAATGGAACAGGGAGCGCTTGCCTTTCTCAAGCGCCAGAGAGGCGCTTTGCGCGGCTATATTGCAAAGCGCGTGCGTATGCAGCGGCTTCCCTTGATTGACTGCGCATTGGATGTCGGAGAAAAGAATCGCCAGAAACTTGATGAACTGTCGCAAAACTTCTTCGAGAAAAAGGTATACGAATAGCGCATTACGAAAGCGCACACACGAATTGGAAAAATGCCGACGGTGCTGTATTGTGTAGATGTTTTCATCATGGCCTGGTGGCGAAGTGGTAACGCTGAAGTCTGCAAAACTTCCATGCGGGGGTTCGATTCCCCCCCAGGCCTATGCCGATGTGGCGGAACTGGTATACGCGCAACACTTAAAATGTTGTCCGCCTTTATAAGCGGTTGTGGGTTCGACTCCCACCATCGGCACCATGTTGGAAAAGTCAATGCCTCGCCCCGCCGCAGGCGGGGCTCGGCGACCAAATCGTACGGAGTTTTCGGGGTAAAATTCTCTGGGAAAAATACAAGAACATTTTTATCAGGTAAGGGACTAAAACAGTTTTTTGTTGCCTGTTTTTGATTTGACAAGATTACTCTCTTATGCGAAACTATACTCGTTACTTTGACAGTAACTGTACAAGCAAAATACTTGTGCAAACCCCATATGACGGAGGTTATATGTTCAGAAAAAGAGAGAAGTTCGCTCTTCCACAATCAATGGTTGCAGCGATTCAGCTGACGCAGATGATGGCTGAAGTGCTGGCTGGTTCCACATTGACCTTGTTTCAGGTAAGTGTGATTGCCGAAGAGATCGATGGCCAATTCGGCAAAGACGCCGCGCAAAGAACGGTAAAAACTGATTGCGTGTTCGTTGACAACCGAGGTCAGAAACGAGTAGCGGTGGCGTGGGTTCGTATCGCCAGGTCCAATGGCGAGTGGCACCCTACCTATCTGGAAAATTTCATCAAATTGGACGATGGCACTCCTCACCGAATGGAATTTGGATGCCACACCAATGAGAAACCACTCACTCCGCCGTTTGTCTCATCTAGAGATGAGAAATTATCTGTACCTCCCGTGGCGCCTAAGTTGGATTATTCCAGAATCCATTGAAATTCACTTTCGAGATAATGTAATCTCGGCCTCACATTGCTGTGAGGCTTTTCTTTTTGCATTCGCTTCGCGAATGCTAGAATTAGCTTGCGTCAAGAAAAACTTGTCATTCCTTCTGAAGATCACCCGTAGGGTGAAGATTATCAGCGGTGCGGCTCCGCCGCCTTTCCGTCATACGACGACTGTTCCGCTCTCTGCGTTCGCGGGTTGCCGGATTTTCGCCCTCCTTCGCCTATCGGCTTCGGGCGGGCAAGCGGGGGGACTTCCTCGCCGCCTGCGGCGGCGAAAGCGGTTCGGACTAGTTCAAGTATTCTGCAGTAATTATACACTTTGCGCGAACCTTTTTTGAACGGAACTAAGGAAGCCGCCCCGCCGCCGCGAGCTGAAGCTCGCCACCCTACAAAAAAGTTGGCAGGCGAACTTACGAGCATCTGATTCTCGTAACTTACGACATTTTTGAAAATTTTTAAGAGATGTCATTTGAAGGTCGTTGAGGTGAGTCGCCGGGCGAGCCGATGTAATAAGGGAAAGCGCCTCCTCTGGGGTTTTGCCGGTGCTTACAAGATGGGCGGCAACCAAAAGCGGAGCTCGGCCATGGCCATTTTTGCAGTGAACATAGATTTTCTTTTTCATGGCAACCAACTTTCCTAAAATTGCCACGCCAAAATCAAATTGTTCATCGGTGGGAGCCTCATGGTTTTTTATCGGGAGCCAAGTATAAAATTGAATTCCGAAAGGCGCGTCAATGCGTTCCTCTTCCAGCGATATGTCCGCTTCAATGCCCTCTTTGCGAAGCTCTTCATCAAAGTGCGTCTGGCAGCATTGATTCGTGCCGATATATATTCCGTCGGTAATATGGCTGTAGTCAATATTCTTTACCCCCACACCAAACGAGGAGGAGTGGTTAAGACCCCTCTCGGCAAAATTCCTCGTTGTGGTGTGGGGGTTTAGCGGCGAATGATTGTCCGCTACTGCCGCGCCCTGCGCCCATTTGAGAAAAGCGTCATATGCCGCCTCGCCGCAAATAGATTTTCCGGTATCGGTGTTGATAAAAAACGGCACTCCACCGCAAAAGTTCTTATCATATTCTCTGAATTTTTTGAGATTCTCCTCGTTGTGCCACGCTTCGTATTGTTCTATTGCAACGCCGAGATTCTTCCGCAAGTCATCAACAATGGGCGCCATTTTCAAACAATGGGGGCATTCTCTGCCATAAAATTCTATAAGCATATTCTTACTCAACCACAACACTCCCGGTCATATAAGGATGGATAGTGCAGAGATAGTTAAATGTTCCGGCGCTGTTGAAGGTAAAGCTATATGTTCCTCCTTTGTTTAGGGTTCCGCTGGCAGGTCCACCGTTATCCCCGGTCACCGTGTGAGGAGCAGAGTCTTGATTCGTCCAAACGACAGTATCGCCCTTCTTTATGCTGAAGGATTTCTGGCTAAAAGCAAAACCCTGGATTGAAAGATTATATGTCGTAGGGGCAACAGCTGGTGCAGGTGCAGGTGCAGGTGTTGTTGGTTGAGAGACCGGTTGTTGTGTTGCCGGTTCTGAAACCGCTGATTGCGGAACTGTTTGCTGATTTGATGTTTGAGGAACTGACGGTGCTGGCTGGTATGTACCTCGTAAGAGAAAATATCCGCCCACGAGAACGACCGCGGCGATAACAATTGCGATAATAGGTTTATTCACCCCGTTAGACATTTTTTGTTCTTGTTCTGGCATAGTATTTTTAGAACTCTCGAGAGACATTTTCAATAATGTTAGAAATAACCGAGATGTCTAACGGGGTTCATATTATTTATTAGTTAAGGTTAATAATTATTTTTAATTTCCGAAGACTGACCGGTCTTCGGCATTTGTTGTTTCTTCATAAACCATTTTAATACTCCTTGCGGCAGAGAATCAATCATAAGGGCAAGCGCCGCGACAAGAAGTCCGATATCCCGCACCGTGATATCGGTAATGCCGCTTACCGTTAGTACAATAACAATGTGAACGGCGCCAACAAAGGCCGCAAGCCATGGCAGAAAATCAATTAAAAGAAATGCGCCGATAACAATATCTAAAATGGCCGTGCCAATCATTGCCTGCGTAAGCGGAATGGGTAAAAGCCCGGCCGCCCATGGTTGTAAATATCCGCCCCAAGCTTCCGGTTGCTTGAAAATAAGGACGCCAATCCATAAAAAAGTGATTGCTAATCCGACTCGTAGAAAATGATAAGATGTTTTTTTCATAATTTCTAACAAATTTAATCAAATCATTTTCTCTCTAGCAACTTGCTGTATCTTTTGGCTG
>CAYJWA010000033.1:0-3016 GCA_964373775.1 uncultured Candidatus Saccharibacteria bacterium
ACATTGTGTATACTATAACTATGTTAAACACCACGATACAGTTGCGCATTGACGCAAAGATTAAAAAACAGGCGCAACGGGTTTTTCAAAAACACGGACTTGATCTGTCCTCTGGTATGAAGCTCATCTTACGCCAGGCCATTACAGATGAGCATCTTTCATTTGCGCCAACTACCCGAAAATGGACGGATCTCCGGCATTGGAGACTCTACGAAAAAGAGATAGCGTGGGAGAAGAAACATGGCAAGCGGTATGCGACGGCTGAAGAAGCACACGCGGATATTCTTAAAGGAATCAGGTAATGTACTCGGTTCAACTACCAAAGGCGTACCGGAAGTCATTGAAGAAACTCGTAAGGTCGGGCAGCTTCGACATTTTGGAAGTTGATCGTTTAGTTAATATGTTAGCGACTGGCGCGTGGCTTGACCCGAAATATGACAATCATCCGCTCCATGGGAAATACGCAGGTTGCTTTGAGTGTCATCTTAAGGGAAACTTGCTTTTGATTTACGCCATTGATGACGCCGAAAAGACTTTAACACTTGTCGACATCGGCTCGCACAGCGAGCTGTTCGGATAATAGATTTAGAGGTACGGAATCAGAAAAGTACCGCCCCGTAAGGCGGTTTTTTGCGCACGCATTGACTTTATATGCCTTCTATGCTACTCTGTTTTCGGACATTGAGAAACTGGTTATTGCCAGCGGACTGATGTCGGAAAGCACCTTGAAATAAAGGAAAGGAGGAAACGGTGAACTACAAAATACTGACTACCGATACGGATGTCAGCGATTTCGTGGAATTACTCGTACGCTCCAAAGCGGTCTGGAACGAACCGGAGCTGCTTAGCCTTACACGGTCGGCAACAAGTCCAAAGGTCGCGTATACACTAGTTTTACAAAAAACCGGTAAACGCAATCTCGCAGAAGCGGCGAAATACTATGCCGCAGCTTGCAGGGACCACATGCCGATTATGGTTCGTGCGACCTTGAGATACTTCAAAACGGTTGGCCACAACCGCCCCGAGAAACTCAAGGAGTTTCTAAACGAAACGCTCCAAACGGAGCAGGATTGAGATATGATAAAGAATACACGGTGCGCGATTGTCCCTTTTGAAGAAGTTAGCGGGGAACCACTTCGTCCCGATACCCTCTCACAGATTCTGGTTCTTTGGGTTCAACTCGCGGATGCTCTAGAAGAACGCGCGAAATTGGGTATGGACGAGATGCTCATATGGTCGTTGCGTCTATCTGAGGGTAACAACGACCTGATGCAGGGACCGAGAGCGCACGCAACAATCAACCTCTGTAAAATAGGGTATCTACCAGGCGGAGCTTATAGTGTAAGTTCACCCCTCTCAAAGGTTCAGGAGACATTGGTCAGTCTGAAGGAAACATCTCTCAACATCATGCATTACGGATACATCACAAAGTATGATGGTGGTGTTGGCCTGGATGAGGCATCGAGAGTGATTGCCCATTCCCTCGGAATACTTAGATAGCGTTTCGGCGCGACAATCACCAACCATAGACAGCGATGTCTATGGTTTTCTTTTTATAGATTTGCACAGTCGTACCGTTTTTGTTTGGAGGGGAGTGCGGTACAATAGAGTAACTGAATGACCCATAACCTATCACTGAATAACCTACCACCCCGCCTCGCAGACTCGGCTCCCCTCCTCAACCCCTACCCCTCGCAGACTCGGTACTCCCCCTTAGAAAAGGGGGAGAGGGAGGGGAAGAAGACCAAAGATGTAATTTCTTATTCGTTTCTATTCGTTGATTCGTTCATTCGGATATTCGCATCATGAAATTAAAATACAAATCACAAAAAGCGGATGGGACATTCTCTGAAGCCGAGCGGGAGGCAGCGGATAAGTTCGCGCTCGCGCGCGAACTGAAAGCAGAGGGAGAGATGCTTATCTTTGCCGAGGAGGACGGGGGCCGCGCGCCGATTCCGTGGGACAAAATCTTTTCTTTTGGAAGAGGCGTTTCCCTGCACGATAAAAGTATCTTTGCGCGGAACCTCGGCGGCATGCTCCAAGCAGGGCTGACGGTCTCCCGCGCGCTCGCGGTATTGGAGCGCCAGAGTGAGAGCCGCGCGCTGAAGCGCGTTGTGGTAACTCTCGCCGAGCGCATCGGGAAGGGAATCGCGCTTCATCAAGCGCTTGCGGAGTTTCCCCGTGTCTTTCCTCCTGTTGTCATCGGCATGGTGCGCGCGGGAGAGGAAGGAGGCAAACTTGCCGCATCGTTGAAGGCGGTGGCGGAACAACTTGACCGCGCCTACGCGCTTCGGCGCAAGGTCCGCGGGGCGCTCCTGTACCCGGCTGTTGTGGTAGTTGTAATGATTGCGGTCGGCGTTTTGATGCTTGTTTATATTGTGCCGCGGCTTACTGCTGCGTTCGCTGATTTTAGCGTTACTCTGCCGCTCTCCACGCGGATTATCATTGCGGTGAGCGGGTTTCTGCGCGACAATTTTCTTGTCGGCGCGGGTCTCGTCGTCGCGGTTGCGGCGGTTTTTGTTGTCATGGCACGGAGCGCCCGCGGGCGGCAGCTTTTTGATTTTGCGGCTTTGCATATTCCGTTCCTCTCGTCGCTCGTGCGAGAGGTCAACGCGGCGCGCACGGCGCGGACCCTCTCCGCGCTTCTCTCTTCCGGCGTTGAGGTGGTCTCTGCGCTTGAGATTACCGCATCAGTGGTTCAGAACTCGTACTATCGTTCGGTGCTTCTTCTCGCAAAAGAGGCGATTGCGAAGGGCGAGTCAATGTCATCGGTCTTCCGCGCCCACGAAGACATCTATCCTCCGTTCTTAAGCGAAATGGTTGCCGTGGGAGAGGAAACCGGGCGGCTCTCAACTCTGCTTGAAGAGACCGGCGCGTTTTTTGAGAATGAAGTGGACCAGAAAACAAAAGACCTCTCCACAGTGATAGAGCCGCTCCTTATGGTCGTGGTCGGCGTTGCGGTCGGTTTTTTCGCAATCGCAATGATGAGTCCGGCATACACATTGATGAACTCCAT
>CAYJWA010000033.1:3116-10362 GCA_964373775.1 uncultured Candidatus Saccharibacteria bacterium
GTGGTGGTTGGCGTCAATTCATTTTCCCCGCTGAACCGCGGCGAGGCGCTCCAACTGGAGGCGGACAAGATTGTGTCTCTCCTCGGCAAGGCGCGCGCGGAGACCCTTGCGGCAAAAGGGGGGGCGCAGTACGGTATTCATTTTGAGGAGCGGAAGATTGTGCTTTTTGCGGGGGCGACATACAGCGCGTCTGATGCAGGGAATCGGTTGCAGGCGCTTCACAGCGACGCGAAGATTTCCGCTGTTTCTCTGTCTGGAGGCGGGAGCGACATTATCTTTCAGAAATTAACTGGCAAGACCGCGCAGAGAGGGACCATTACCCTTGCGCTCGTTTCGGACGCGAGCCGGACTAAAGTCATCACGATTACTGCTACCGGTATTGCTTACAGCAACTAATGAAGCATGTAGCATGTAGCATGTAGCATGAAATACCAGAAGAAACACAGGGTATATTTTGGAATATCTCATATTCCCTATTTCCTGTTTCAGCGAGGGTTCTCGCTCGTTGAAGTGGTTATCGGCGCGTCTCTCATTCTCCTCGCGCTGACCGGTCTTATTACCGCGTATGTTTTTTATTTTCGCGCGGGGCTGCAGAGCACCCCGGCGCTCCAGACGGCTTTTTTGTTGCAGGAGGGAGCAGAGGCAGTCACGCTTCTGCGCGACGAGGCGTGGAGCAATCTTTCCGCGCTCTCTCCGGAGACTCCGTATTTTCTTTTCTGGAATGGAAGCAAGTGGGTTGCGACTACTTCTGAAGTATTGATTGACGGCGCATTCCGGCGCACCGTTACCTTGTCTCGTGTGTATCGTCGTAATTCAGACAAAGATATTGTGGCGAGCACCTCTCCGGACGCGAAAGCAATTGACGCGGGAACAAAACAGGTGATTGTGCGGGTGACGGCTCCGGGCATTGACCGAATACTGACAACATATCTCACCAACCTCTTCGAATGAAATATGAAATATGTAACATGAAATATAAGAAAAAAGAAAAAACCTGTGTTGGTATGCTTCATGTTCCATATTTTATGTTTCATCGAGCGTTTTCGCTCGTGGAGACGCTTCTCTATGTCGTCCTTCTTTCAATCGTACTCTTGGTTGTGGCGGAGACGCTCATTGCTGTTATTCGCTCCTCCGGAAGTTTGCGTACTGCCGCGCGCATAGAGAGAGACGCCGGGTTTGCGTTGGAGAGGATAGTGCGCGAGATCCGGGATGCAAAAAGCGTGGATGTTTCGGCTAGTACCTTTGGAGCGCACCCCGGTGCGCTCGCGCTTAATACGTCGGTTGTTTCGGGTGGCGCTCGTACCGTTCGCTTTTACCTTGAAAATGGCGCCATATATCTTAAAGAAGACGGCGTCATTGTCGGTCCGCTTTCCAGTGTGCAAACGAAGGCGTCAAACCTGGTCTTTCGCCGCATCGCGACCGGCCGTTCCGAGGGGGTGAAGATTGAGCTCACGCTCTCCTCAGGTACTGGTTCTGCCGCTCGCAGTGAGAACTTTTATGCAACAGCAGCGCTCCGTAACTCATACTGAATACATGAAACATGAAATATGAAAAATAGGATTAAGAAAATTCGGGTGTTCCATATTCCATATTCCGTGCTCCATTATTCGCGCGGTCAGGCGCTGTTTATCTCCGCGATTTTCTTCCTGATTATTTCTCTGACCGTTGCGCAAGGCGTCATTGCGCCTGTTTTGAGTCAGGTTGAGGCGGTCCGCGCGGCTTCGCGCGGAAGCGAAGCGCTGTACGGCGCCGAAGGAGCGGCGCAAGATGTGTTGTATCGGCATATAAAAGGGATGCCGGTGGATGCAGCGGAGACGCTTCAGGTTGCGGGTTGGAGCGCGACTGCGAATACAGGGACCGTCTCTGACGGCAAGGAGATTGTTGCCGTTGGCGATAGCGGCAGTTTTATCCGCAAAATCAAGGCGCATCTTCTGCTGGGGAGCGGCGTGTCTTTCAACTATGGCACCCAGTCCGGGGAGGGGGGAATTATTTTGGAGAACTCCTCGTCCATTATGGGGAATGTGTATTCCAGCGGTCCCATAGAAGGCGCGGGCGGCAATCTCATTAAAGGAGATGTGGTCTCCTCTGGTTCATCCGGGCGGATTGAAGGAGTACATGCCACGAGTTCCGCCTATGCGCACACGATTGCCGACTCCACCATAGACCGCGATGCGTATTACCAAGTGATTTCAGGCACGACGGTGAACGGAGCGCTTCATCCGGGAAGCGCGGACCAAGCAACTTCGTCGCTCGCAATTTCCGACGCGCAGATTTCAGCATGGGAAAGTGATGCCGCGGCTGGCGGCGTGATATCAACTCCATGTCCGTACAAGATTGACGACGATATGACGCTTGGGCCGAAGAAAATAAATTGCGACTTAGAAATTACCAATGACCCCACGGTAACACTTGCCGGCGCTTTATGGGTGTCCGGAAATATCACCATTAAAAATACCGCCGTTATCAAAGTGGGTTCTTCGCTCGGAGGGAAGAGCGTGCCTATCATTGCGGATAAGCTTTCTAATCAGACGACCTCAAGCAAGATAGCGCTTGAGAACTCCGTGACTTTTCAAGGTTCGGGAACAGCAGGTTCCTATGTGCTTCTGGTCTCGCAGAACAAAAGCGCGGAGCAGGGAGGGAGCGAGAAAGCGATTGATGTGAAGAATTCTGTTCGCGGTGATTTACTGGTCTATGCGGGGCACGGCGAGATTAAATTGCAGGATTCCATTAAAGTGAAGGAGGTGTCGGCGTGGCGGGTCCGGCTTAAGAACACCGCGCAGGTCATTTACGAGACCGGTCTCGCGAATCTCCTGTTCACCGCGGGTCCGAGCGGCGGGTATGTGTTTGACTCTTGGCGCGAAGTTGAGTGACGCGCCAAATGCGATACCAATATACGAATGCACGCGAACGATACGAATGGATACGAATAAGACGCGGAACCAATTTTCGTATATACTATTCATGTGCGGAAAAACAAGAAATTGATTGTCGCGAACTGGAAGATGAACCCGCCGAGCAGTGCCGAAGCGCGGGTGCTTTTCTCGCAGATAAAACGAGTCGGAGGCCGTTTGGAAAGAGTGGAGACAGTGATTTGCCCGCCGTTTCCATATCTAGGAATGTTTGCGCACACGGGTACGACCCGCGTGTCTTTGGGAGCACAGGATGTATTTTGGGCAAACTCGGCCCGCGCAACCGGCGAGGTAAGCCCTGAAATGCTGAAAGACCTCGGCGTTTCGTTCGTACTTGTGGGTCATTCAGAGAGGCGCGCGCTTGGCGAAACAGACGAAATTGTTTCAAAAAAACTTACGGCAGTTCTTACGGAAGGACTTACGCCGATTCTCTGTATTGGCGAGAAAGAACGGGATGCGGATGCGCGCTATTTTGATATCGTGAAGAATCAGTTGAAGAGTTCGCTTGCCGGAATCCAGCGGCGGTTTCTTTCCGGACTCGTCATTGCCTATGAGCCGCTCTGGGCAATCGGCAAGAGCGCGCGGGATGCTATGAAGCCCCGCGATATTTGCGAGACCTCAATCTTTATCCGCAAAGTCCTGACCGATGTATATGATGCCGAGACCGCGCAGACGCCCGCGATTCTTTATGGCGGTTCGGTTGAACCCGAAAACACCCGTGCGATTTTTTCAGAGGGAGGAGTTAATGGGCTCTTGGTGGGGCACGCGAGTTTGGGTAAGGAAGGGTTTGGGCAGATGCTGAAAACCGCCAATGCAGTATAAAAGCACAAAACACAGTATCAAAAAATCCAGACAAAACACAGGTACCCAAACTTGCGCGCTGTTTGTGTTTTGATTAGTTTGTGCCTCTGTTTGGTTTTTTGTCTCCCTTCGGGAGATCCCCCGAAGGGAGGATGTACTGTGCTTTGGATGGTTTACCAAAATTATGAATCTTTCTCTTCTCAAAAACGCCAGTAATCTTCGCGGGAAGCGCGTGCTCTTGCGCCTTGACCTTGATGTGCCGGTAGAGAACGGGAAACCGCGTGATACCTATCGGATTGACCGCGCAAGAAGCACGCTTGAGTTTTTGCAGGAGCGGGGAGCGAAAACGCTTATCGTCGGACACATTGGACGCGACGCGAAAGAAACGCTTCGGCCTGCCTTTAAATATCTCAGGGAGATTATTTACATCACCTTTGCGCCAACGCCCCGCGAGGCGGGGGAAAAGCTTCGCGCGGCGGCGGAGGGAACTTTTGTGCTTCTAGAGAATCTGCGCGCCTTTCCCGGAGAGACCAAGAATGACTCGAGCTTTGCGCGGGAACTTGCCGCTCTCGCAGATGTCTATGTGAATGAGGCATTCGCCGTGTCTCATCGCGAGCACGCCTCCATCGTTGGCGTCTCCCAGCTTCTTCCGAGCTATGCTGGATTCGTGTTTGCAGAGGAAGTGGAAAATCTTGCGAGGGCGTTTACGCCGCCGCGTCCTGCGCTTGTCATTGTCGGCGGCGCAAAGTTTGAGACCAAACTGCCGCTTATCAAAAAGTTTCTTTGCATTGCGGAGAATGTGTTTGTATGCGGTGCGCTCGCGAATGATGTCTATAAAGCGCGGGGGTATGAGGTGGGCGTATCGCTCGTGTCAGAGATTCTGCCGGACGCGGCGCTCCTTGACGACCCAAAATTGCAGGTACCTTCGGATGTCATCGTGCGCACCGCATCGGGGAGTATGGAGAAGGGCAGTACTGCGGTAGAAAAAGGAGAGAAGATCGTGGATGCGGGTTCTGACGCGCTTTCCGATCTGCGGTCGCTTATTGAAAAGGCAAAGTTTGTGCTCTGGAACGGGCCTTTGGGCGAGTACGAAGCAGGGTTTGACCAAGGGACAATCGCGCTTGCACAGTTACTTGCTGAGTGTGACGCGGAAACCGTTATCGGCGGCGGCGACTCGCTTGCCGTCGTCTCTAAACTCGGTCTTCTTGAACGGTTCTCGTTTGTCTCAACCGGCGGCGGCGCGATGCTCCAGTTTTTGGCAGAGGGAACGCTTCCGGGGATTGAAGCCATGAAGACACGGAACTGACCCCAGTAGTAGAGCAGACCGCAGTACCAGAGCAGAGCTCAGTACACGGCAAGGGCTCACTACGGGGCGCGGTACGGAACAAGAACGCGTCTGCCTGCCGCAGGCAGGGACAGATGCAGAAACCTCATGCAGTGGACTTTTTCCCTGCATACGGTATAGTGGTGCGGGTTTGCTTGGGTGGAGGAAATGAAAACAATGTACGCCTCTGTGCCGCAACTGTCGCAGGGGTAAAAAAAGAAAGGCACTCGTGAAGTCAAAAGCAGAGAAAAGCAGTGATAATGGTCATAGCCACATTCAGAAGTTTGCCAGAGAAAACCGCGAACTTATCAAAAAACTGATTGTGGTCTCGGACGGCAATGTTCATACTATTTGGCGCTCGGCGAATCTGATTTGCCGCATGCTGACATTTAACGGTTGTTGCGCTATATCGTTTCATATCTCTGGCCACAATCGTCAGTTTTCCGATGTGGACATATTGTCCACCCGTCTCCGCGCTTTATGGAATATCGCGAATCATGATTTGCGGGTAACCAACTGGCGGTTTTACGAGCGGCAGGGCGGCGGCGCTTTGCATTTTGATTTTGTGGAGCGGCCGCATCCGGTGCGGGACCAATAACGGGCGGCAGATTTCTTTTGCCTTCGGCTTTCAAGCGGCATCTACACGGGTGCTGCTTTTTTGTCGGCGGAATGCACTTTGTTTGGAGAACGAATGTATATTCTGATGTTCTTGACCCGTCTGCCGGCGAGGCAGGGAACATCAGAATATACAGGTGGACGATTCTCGGGGGAAGGAGCGCATGCTTGACGAATTGAGGCGAGCGTGCAGAATGAGAGTAGAAAATAAACAGCGAACCAAACGAGAAGGAGATGATTATGTCACAACCGAAGACATTGCAGGAAATGGACGATAACGGGTTTCTCGCAAAAGTTGATGTGCTCATGGAGCATCTGGAACGGCAGGTTGCGAATGATTCGGTGGGAGATTGGGCAGTGTCTGCGATTAAAGCAGAGATTCGCCGCCGAATCGCTACACGGCAGGGGGAAAACGAGAATTCATGCGCCGACAAGGTTGTGGTTACAGTGCAACCAATATGGTTAAGACCAACGGGACGGGTTGATTCAAAGCTCCCAATCAGCGTGACCGTTTTTCATGTTACCTTGCTCAACAAGAACTTTTCTTTTGAGATGCTGTGTAAGTCCGCGGGTGAGGCGCGGGTGTTTCTGAAGGGATTGGAAGCGGCACAGGCGTTCGGGCTTCCTTTTGAGAGGATTCCAGAGGTCCCGTCTGATAGCTGAATCTTGTCTTCTGCAATTTTGCGAAGGGTCTGGTGACGCCAGACCTTTTTCTTTTGGGCAAATTGTTTTTCCGCCGCTTGCTCGTTCGCGTGCTCGTTTTTCTCCGATGTTAAAATAGATTGCGGTCGCAATCTATTTTAACATCGGAGATTTTGAGTCAGTTCGGCTAATGGCGGAGCGCCCTTCGGATTTTTTTTGCAACGGCTTCCATCTCCTTCTCACCATACTTTTTGGTGGGCCAGAAGCCAGCGAGGCCGTCGTCGTGCCGCCGAGGAATGAGGTGGATGTGGAGGTGCGGTACATCGGTCCCCACGACCGAGACCACGACATACTCTGCCTGCATGGCCGTCTGGATAGCGGGCATGAGCCGCTTTGACTGCACGAAGATATCGGCGACGACCGCGTCTGGCGTCTCCTCTAGTTTCAGGTGGTGCTCTTTGGGGATAACGAGCACATGCCCGTGATTCACGGGATTGATATCTAAAAACGCAAGGATTTTCTCGTCTTCATAGACCCTTGCGGACGGAATCTCGCCCGTGATGATTTTGCAGAAGATGCAGCTTGCCCCGTCAGAAATCTTACTAGCCATAGTGAGAAGTGCTAAATGTTAAATGATTGAGAACTACAAAAAAGTTGTTGAGCAACTCAAATAAAGATTTCGTTCGGGGTCCATAGAGATAGTATAAAGTATCAAGTAGAAAGTATAAAGTGTAGAAATCTGGCGTGCTACAATAGCCACTATGCAGAAATACACCGTTCGGGAAGCTCCGCCTTTGGAGACAGAGAAGAATCTGCTCGGATATTCGCCGCTCGTGCGGCAGCTTTTGTTTGGGAGGGGGATTGTGAGAGGGGAAGAGGCGGAGAAATTTTTGAATCCCCATTACGAAAACCACACGCACGACCCGTTCTTGATGAAAGATATGGAGAAGGCGGC
>CAYJWA010000034.1:0-10098 GCA_964373775.1 uncultured Candidatus Saccharibacteria bacterium
TCGCCGTCAAAGGCGAAGACCATTGGAAAATATCTGGGGAGCGACTACACGGTTAAAGCATCCGTCGGGCATGTCCGCGACCTTCCGAAAAGCAGCAAGAACGCCGTGGATATTGAGCACGGTTTTATTCCGCATTACGAAGTCGTCAAGAAAAAAGAGCACATCGTGGAAGAAATTGCGGATATGGCAAAAAGAGCAAGCGAAGTAATCCTCGCGACCGACCCGGACCGCGAGGGTGAGGCGATTGCGTGGCACATAGCCCAGCTTCTTAATGAGAAGCTGGGAAATCCCAAATTACAAGCACCAAATTCCAAACAAATTCCAAATCACAAACCCGAAATCAAACGAATCACCTATCACGAAATCACGAAAGAGGCGATTGGGGAGGCGCTGAAGCACCCACGGGATATTGATGAAAACTTGCGCCGCGCCCAGGAAGCGCGGCGGGTCCTTGACCGACTCGTGGGCTATGACCTCTCGGGACTTATCTGGAAAAAAATCCGCTACGGCCTTTCTGCGGGCCGTGTGCAGTCCCCGGCGCTCCGCATTCTCGCTGAACGAGAGCGCGAGATTTTGGCGTTCAAACCCGAAACCTTTTGGGTCATCACTGCCGAGACCCTCCTTCGCGCAGACGCTACGGACGGGCAAGCCGCCACTCCCGCCTGTGAGAAGCTGCTTCTCACATGCACGGAAGAGCCGCGCGATAAGAAGTTGGTGGAGAGGATTTTAGAAGAAGGAAAGAAAGGCGTGTGGAGCGTTACGGATGTCTCGGAAACCAAAACGAAGCGCGCGCCGCGACCGCCTTTCATCACCTCAACCTTGCAGCAGACCGCGTCCACGCGGCTTGGTTTCTCACCCGGGCGCACGATGTCAATCGCGCAGAAACTCTATGAAGCCGGGCTCATTACCTACATGCGCACTGATTCAACCATTCTCGCGGAGGGAGCAAAGGGGCAGATTGCCGCGGTTATCGCACAAAAGTTCGGCAAGGAGTTCATCGCGCTTCGCGCCTATGCGGGCAAAGTCAAGAATGCGCAAGAGGCGCACGAAGCAATCCGCCCAACCGCGCTTTCCCGCGAGCACGGCGGTTTTACTCCGGAGCAAAAGAAGCTGTATGAGCTTATCTGGAGACGGACCGTCGCGTCCCAGATGCCGGACGCAGAGATGGTGCGGACGAAGATTACGGCGAGTATTTCAGTTCTAACCCCCACTCAATCCTCTACCACACAACCCCCTCGCCTCGAGGACTCGGCACTCCCCCTTAGAAAAGGGGGAGTGGGAGGGGAGGGAAAGATTCCCGACTTTTCGGCAAACGGCGTGCGGCTCACTTATGAAGGATGGCTTCTTGCAGACCCCGGGGCTCGCGGGGAAGATGTGGAACTTCCGAAAGCCGCGAAGGGCGACGCGCTGAAACTGCTGGAAATGAAGACCGAGCAAAAAGAAACACAACCACCGCCGCGCTATAGCGAAGCGGGTCTTATCAAAGAACTTGAAAAACGCGGCATCGGACGGCCTTCAACCTACGCGAGCATTATGGAGACGCTTCTAGACCGAGAATATGCGACACGCGAGAATCGTTCGCTTATGCCCACGGATACAGGTATGGTGGTGAGCGGATTTCTGGAAGAGCACTTCCCTTCCTACATCAGCGATACTTTTACCGCGGAGATGGAAGACGAATTAGATGACATCGCGCTCGGAAAACGCGAATACGAAAAGACGCTCCGTGACTTTTACACCCCGTTCCGAAAAGATGTGAAAGAAAAGGAAAAACTGGACAAGGCAACAACGCTCGGCAGCGCGCCCGCGGAATTCACCTGTCCGGTCTGCAGCGGCACAATGGTCTGGAAACTCGGCCGTGGCGGAAAGTTTCTCTCCTGCGCGCGTTTCCCGGACTGCAAAGGAGCGCTCACCGCAGAAGGACAAGAAATAAAGCCGAGTGAACCCATAGGCAAATATCCTCCGACCGGAGAAGATGTGTATCTTTTGAACGGCCGTTTCGGGTTTTATGTCCAGGTCGGCAAGGGAGAAAAGAGGGAAAGGGGGGAAAAGGGAGAGAAAGGGGGGAAAGGGAGTCCGCCAGCCGGCGGAAAGCCACGGAGAGCAAGCGTGCCGCGCGCATTTGATGTCTCCAAACTTACCATCGCAGACGCGCTCAAATTCCTCTCGCTTCCGCGTGTGCTCGGGGTTCACCCAACAACCAACAAGGAGGTCGCGGCAAACATGGGCCGCTTCGGGCCCTACATCGTGCACGATGGAAACTTCCGCTCTGTCAAACCGCCTGATGATGTCTATACCATTGAACTTCCCCGCGCTTTAGAACTTCTCGCTCAAGAAAAGAAACCCAGATTCTCCAAAAGAAAGAAAGGGGAAGGAAAAGAAGCGTAAACCCAGCACCTTGACCACAGGGCGTTAAAACCCTGTGGCAAGGCCGGTACTAACTTCTCGTTAGTGCTGGCCAAGGCCCGACCTACCCTCGCGCACCCGCCTGCGTGCGGACCTGTCTGCGTGCGGACCTGCTTGCGCGCCGCGCGCAGGCAAGCACGCACAGGCAGACACGCACGGGCAGGGAGCGCAGGGTGTCCCCCCATTCGTGTGCGCTATTCGTTAAGCGTATCTACTATGAACCACGACTGGATTTTGCGCCCCTTCCCTTTTGTGCCGAATTGGCTTAAACCTTCTGCGCGCGATAACTGTCGGGAGCATTCGCGTAAAGATCAAAAAGAGCATCGCGGGAGAGAAGCCCGCGCTGTGCCCCGATGTTCTGGACAACATACGCGGAGTTGATGGGCGCGAGCGCGAGCGCTTCGCGCACTGATTTTCCGAGAATAATCGCCGTGGTGAAAGTTGAGGCAAACGCATCGCCCGCACCCGTGCGATTCAGAGGCGGCTTGGGGTCAGGAAAAGGCGGCATAAACCAATACTCATTCGCATGCCCATCAAAGCAGTATGCGCCTTTGGGACCATCCGTAATGCAGACAATCTGAGGACCAAGCGCGCTGATATCGTGAAGCAATTTTTTGATGCCCGCCCCGTTATCCGCTTCTGCGGATTTTACGGAGTCGGTTTCGTCCGTCCCAAGGATGCGCCGTGCTTCTTCCCTGTTGCAGAAGAACAATTCAGCGCGCTCGTACAATCCCGATAGTTTTTCTTTCCCCAGTTTGATTTGGAAAGTGCCGGGCTGAAACGAAAAACGGACTTCTGGGTGTTTTTCCAGATACGCGATTATTTCATCGTGATACTGTTCAGAATTTCCGCCGAGCGAGGAACAATAGAGCCACTTCGGCGGAGGGTCTATTGCCGGAAGTTTGTAGTCATACTCCTCATGCTTCACCAGAATCGTGCGCTCATCTTCAAACCAGAGAACATAGTGGTAATTCGTTTTCGCGCCTTTGTGCACCGAAACATAGCCTGTATCAACTCTTTCTTTCTTCAATGCGTCAAGGCACTCACGCCCGTTTTCATCATCTCCTATGTTAGTAACGAGCCCGGCAGAAAGCCCAAGCCGCGCCGCGGCAACCGCGGCATTCGGCGAATTACCCACGGCGCGAATCACCTCCACAAACTCATAGGGAATCTTATCAGCAAAACGCACACACAACAGACAGTTCCTTCTGTCTATATCGCAGTGAACCTCCGCGTCTTTGAGCCGGATGAACGCGTCCGTCGTGATGTCGCCAATGGCGAGGAAGTCAAGTTGGTGGAGCATGTTTTTATTGTAGCAAGACAAGTGATAGAATGGTAGTTATCAGCAAGATTGGTTAGGGTGAGGAAGCCGGATTGGTCAAAGGGTTAGGGTTAAGATTTCCTAACCAAGTTTCCCAACCTAAACTGGCATCTTAACCTTAACCTCCATTTCATGCCCACGATCTACATCACCCGAAAAATCCCCGACATTGGGCTTTCAATGCTCCGAGAGAAAGGATTTGAGTTGAATATTTCTCCGAAAGACCGACCGCTTTCCAAACGGGAACTTCTGAAAGCGCTCAAGAAAAAGCCGTATGACGGAGTGCTGTGTTTACTCACCGACACCATTGACGCGGAGGTCTTTGACGCCGCCCCGAGCGCGAAGATTTTTGCGAACTACGCCGTGGGGTTCAACAACATTGATGTCGTGGAGGCGAAGAGACGCGGTGTTACGATAACGAACACGCCCGGCGCGCTGACCGAAGCCGTAGCCGAACACACCATTGCCCTTCTGCTCTCGCTCGTCCGCCGGATTCCCGAGAGCGATACTTATCTTCGCAAGGGAAAGTTCAAAGGGTGGGGGCCGGAACTCTTTCTCGGCGAGGAGTTGCAGGGAAAGACGCTCGGAATCCTCGGCGCGGGACGCATCGGCGGACGAGTCGCGGAGATAGCGGGAAAGGGGCTCGGAATGAAGATTATTTATTATGACATCAAGAAGAGCGAAGAGTTTGAGAAATCAACGGGAGCGACATTCTGCGCCGCGCCGGAAGAAGTTCTGAAAGAGGCAGATATTGTTTCTATCCATGTCCCGCTTCTCCCGACCACCACGCATCTCATAAACGCGGAGCGTCTGCGGCTTATGAAAAAAATCGCGTACCTTATCAACACCTCGCGCGGGCCCGTGATAGATGAAAACGCGCTGGTGAACGCGCTCCGAAACGGCGTGATTCGAGGCGCGGCGCTGGATGTCTTTGAGAATGAGCCGAGGTTAGCGAAGGGTCTCGCAAAACTCTCAAATGTCGTGCTGACCCCTCACACTGCTTCTGCAACAAAGACCGCACGAGAGGGAATGGCTCGCCTCGCGGCAGAGAATCTCATTGCATTCTTTGTGGGGAAAGCTCCACAGAATGCGGTCTAGGCGCTGGAAAAAAGGACTTTCCCCCCCTAGCACCTAATGCCGAGAGTCTATTTTGGTTGCATTTTTAGCCTGATTCCGCTATATTATCCGCCTATGGCGTTAACTCTTTCATACGAAAAACGGGGCAAAAAGGAGAAACAGGGCGCGGTGAGGCGTGCGGGAAAACTGCCGGCAGTGTTTTACGGAAAGCGGACTCCGTCAACGCCCATTACCCTTTCTCTGCGCGAGTTTGAGAAGGTCTGGAAAAAAGCGGGCGAGAATACCGTGGTAACCCTGACCGCAGGAGAGGATGAAGTCCCTACCCTTATCTACGAGGTTGTACGGCATCCGGTAACCGGCGCGTATGAGCATGTTGATTTTTATGCCTTTGAGAAAGGACAGAAAATGCGGGTGAAAGTGCCGATTGAGTTTATCGGAACATCTCCGGCGGTAAAAGACCTGGGCGGCGTTTTGGTCAAGGTCATTCACAACTTGGAAATAGAAGCGGCGCCGCAGGACTTGCCGCAGAAAGTGGAAGTGGACCTCTCCCCTCTCACGGCATTGGGGAGCGTGATTCTCGCAAAACAGATCCCTCTTCCTGCCGCCGTAACGCTTTGCCTTTCGCCGGAAGAAGTCATCGTATCCGTGTATGAACCCAAGGAGGAAGCGGTGGAGGAAGCGCCTGCAGACCTCTCGCAAATTGAAGTGGCGAAGAAAGGAAAAGAAGAAAAAGAGGGAGAAAGAGGAGAAGCAGCAACTCCGACAGCGGATGCAGGAGGAGCAACAAAAGAGGGGAAAAAAGAAGAGAAGAAAAAGGAAACAAAGAAATAGGAGGGTAGTGCCGTAATCGTTCCCGTTTTATTTTCAAAAAATCAAATGGGGGTTTTTCGTATGCTAGAATAGGACTATGCAGAAGCGAAAACGGAACAGATATACGCTCTGGGCTATTCTTTTTCTCATTCCCGCCATCGCCGGGGGACAGGATATTTCCGCGCGGCGCGCGGAACTTGAGAAGAATCTGGCGGCGCTGGAGGGGCAAATTGCGGAGCAGCAGAAAATTCTGGATATGCGGCAGCGCGAATCCGTCACGCTGGAACGCGACATTGACATCCTAAACGCCAAGATTGAGCGCGCGAAACTCTCCATCCGCGCGCGCACCCTTGCAATTGAAGGGCTCTCCCGCGAGATTGCGGATAAAGAGACGCGCATCGGCTCTCTCTCGGGAAAGATTGCGCGGGAGAAGGAATCGCTCGCGGCGCTGATTCGCCGGACAGACAAGACGGACGCATTCTCACTTGCGGAGGTGATGCTCGGAGGAAAAAACCTCTCCGCGTTCCTGGAAGACGCGGACGCGTACCGCGTCATCAAGGACGCGCTCCGCGATTCGTTCCGCGCCCTGGAAACGGACAAAACCGAGACAGAGGAAGAGCGGGCATCGCTTTCAGAGAAGCGCGGAGAGGAAGTGGAACTGAGGAAACTGCAGGAACTTGAGAAAAGAAAAATAGAGGCACAAGAAGCCGAAAAGCGGCGGATTCTCAAAATCTCTCGCGGCATTGAAGCGGAATATCAGAAAATTATCCGCGCGCAAAAGCTTTCCGCGACAGAGATTCGCGCGGAGCTCTTTACCCTGCGCGGCTCCGCCGCGATTCCGTTTGAAAAAGCGTTGGAATTCGCGAGTGCCGCAGGCAAGAAAACCGGCGTGCGTCCCGCGCTCATCCTGGGCGTTATCGCGGAAGAGTCAAATCTCGGAGAAAATATCGGCACCGGCAGCTGGCGCACGGATATGAAAGCCCCCCGCGACACAGAGCCGTTTCTAGACATTACGCGCCGCCTCGGCCTTGACCCCGACCAGATGCCGGTCTCCAAGAAAGCGTGGTACGGATACGGCGGCGCCATGGGACCGGCGCAGTTTATTCCTTCCACCTGGGTTTTATATGAAGAGCGGATTGCCCGCGCCACCGACCACAACCCGCCGAATCCGTGGGACCCGTACGACGCATTTTTTGCGGCGGCAATTCTCCTCAGGGACAACGGGGCGGACAGCGGTGGTTTTAGAGCGGAGCGGCTTGCCGCGCTCCGCTACTTCGCGGGCTGGCAGAACGCCAAGAAAAAAGCGTACGCCTTTTACGGAGACGAGGTGATGGAGCTTGCGGAGAAATATCAACAGCAGATCAACATACTGACCGGTTCGTAAGAACAAACTGTAACTGTGTGTCAACACCCGATGTTGACAGAGAGGAGGTGTGGTGTAATTTTTTTGTATGTCAACACCCGATGTTGACAGTCGGGGGATGTGGTGTAATTTTTTCAGAAATCTGCGCGCCTTTCACTGGATTTTATAGACGACATCTTTCCGTTCAACGACAACGCGCCAATTGTTGCGGCGCGCGTGCGCGTAGAGTTTCGCGTTCGGGTTAAAACAAATCGGCTCTTCCACTAATTCCAAAAGCGGAATGTCGCTCTCCGTGTCTCCCACCCCCAGCGAACCAGCAAGCGTCAACCCTTCCTTCGCCACCGCGCGCTGTACCACGAGCGCTTTATTCAGCATAAACGACTCCTCAAAGACACGCCCGGTGAACCGGTCCGTAGGTCCGATCTCGTACATAAGGCCATACACTTTGTTAAAGCCGCTCCGCTTGCAGAAATGGTCAAGCACTCCTTTGGGTGAATGAGAAACCGCAAGCAGAAAATAGCCCTTCTTTTTGAGCGTTTTAACAAGGTCGCGCGTGAAGCGGTAGACGCGGTCTTTTTGTTCCGCAACCACCTCCTCGGCAATACCGGCAAACTCTTTGTAAGAAACGCCTTTGATGTTTCCGATGAACGCGCGGACAACTGCCGCGATGTACTTCTCGTAATCGCCTTTGCGGTCAAGCCATGCGAGTTTTTCGCGAGCAAACTCCTGCCCCGCGCCTTTGGGAAAGACCCCCTCCTCCACCAAACGGTTCACCAGTTCAATCAAGAGCGAGGAGCGGAAGATGGTCCCGTCTATATCAAATATTGCGACTCTTTTTGACATACCAATATACCAATGATACCAATGCAACGAATAGATACAAATGTTTCTTCTGTTCCTTCTTATTCGTATCTATTGGTATATTGGTACGAATTCGTATATTGGTATTTCGCTACAACTTGATAATCTCCTCCCACGGCAGTCCTTTCTTCCCGAAATGCCCATATGCGGCGGTCTGAAGATAGAGCGGACGGCGCAGGTTGAGCCGCTCAATAATCGCGAGCGGACGAAAGTCAAAATGCTTTTTGACAAGCGCGGCCATACTCCGTCCCTTCTCATCAATTGCGTGCACCATCAAGGGCTCCACATGACCGATAGCGTACGCAACAGAAACGAGGCAATCCTTTGCATACCCGTTCGCCACGATGTTCTTCGCAACGAACCGGCACATATACGCGGCTGAACGGTCCACCTTGGTCAGATCCTTCCCGGAGAACGCTCCTCCGCCGTGGCAGATGAGCCCGCCGTAGGTGTCTACCATGATTTTTCTCCCCGTGAGTCCGGTATCTGCATCAAACCCGCCTTGCACAAAACTGCCGGTCGGGTTAACAAGAATCTCAATTCCCTTACGCGCGCCGACAATGGGCGTAATAATCTTTTTCTTTACGGTTTCCTCAACCTCGTCATGCCCGGTCTTTTTGTCATGCTGGGTAGAAACAAGAACGGTTGCTATTCTTCCGTTCTGAATCGTAATCTGGGTTTTGCCGTCAGGCTTGAGCCAATGTATTTCTTTTTTCTCCCGCGCCTCTTGCAGGCGCCGCGCAAGCTTATGAACAAGCACGACGCCGGTCGGGAGGTACTCCGGAGTTTCTTTCGTGGCGAATCCGTACATAATGCCCTGGTCACCAGCGCCTCCGGTATTAACTCCCTGCGCAATATCCGGCGACTGCTGTACGATAAATACCTGAATATCCAGACCGTTTTCGTTGCCTATCGTACGGTAGAGGTCGCGCGCGATTTTTTCGTAATTCACTTTCGCTTTGGTCGTAACCTCTCCTCCGATGACCAAATGCCCGTGACTTCCGAATGTCTCCACCGCAACGCGGCTCATCGGGTCCTGCCGGAGACATTCGTCCAAAATTGCGTCAGAAATCTGATCGCAGATTTTATCCGGATGCCCGTTCGTAACGCTCTCCACGGTATATGTTTTCCGGTCGTGTATGTGCATGATGTAGTGTCGCTAATCGCACGCGAATTTAAGAACTCTGACAACGCGAATCTTCATTCGAGCTATTCGAGAAAAAATTCGAGATTGATTCGTGATGATTGTTAACAAAAAATCTTCCCGACAAAGGAAGAATTGCTCGACAATTATCCTTCCCCGTTGGGGCTGGAGGGAGCACTTTACCATGAGCTTGTCGAATTGCTTTTCGATAAACTCAAGGCAAGTTGCTGACGGGTCATCGAGCCAGAACTCGCTCTCCTTCCGTCGCTTTATGCGGAGGAGGATCGCCGTCTCTTGATAAACCGATATTCAGTTGTCGGAAACATTCTACCGAGGCGAAGAAAAAAAGCAATGAGGAGCTGTGGAAAAGTAGCGGCTACTTTTCCGCACCGGCATCCGCCTCCGCCGCGCCCGCTTCAAACGCCGCCATCTCTTCGCGTACTGCCTGGTACTCCGGGAGCTCTTCCGCACGCGCAACGCCGAGAAAGGAAAGCAGCGCAAGCGATGGACAGTAGAGAAAAACCCGCTCGTCTTTCTCGCTTACCGCGCGCTCAATAAGCCCGCGCACCAAGAGATTGCGCAGAATAAAAGTGGAGTTCACGCCGCGGATATACTCAAGAGCGCGCCGCGACACCGGAGCGCGATACAGGATAATGGAGAGCGTCTGGAGCGCGGCTTTCCCCAACTCTCCCTCCATTTCTTCGCGCTGCAGCCGCGCAATAATTTCACTTGCCTCCGGAGCGGTCGCGAGCGCGACCGCGTCGCCCGTACGCATGAGCCGCACCCCACGCGCGGTAAGCGATTTCTGAAGCACCGAAAGTCCCGCTTCCACTTCGGGAATGTCCGCAGAAAGCATGCGCGCGAGCTCCGCAACCTGCATCGGCTCGCCTTTCCAAAACAGAATCGCTTCAATTGTTGCGCCGAGTTCCATGTATCTTTCTTAAAAAACTGTCTGAAAAGCTACCATTTCCAAGCAAATAATATACCAGGTGCTTTATAGAACAGAAATCATCAATTTTCAATATTCAAATTCAATCTTCAATTTTCGGTTAGGGTTTAATGTAGATACGTTTAACGAATAGCGGTAGATACACTTGACGAATGGTGCACACGAAT
>CAYJWA010000035.1:0-9989 GCA_964373775.1 uncultured Candidatus Saccharibacteria bacterium
CATGTTTCCGTTTCCTTGACACCTACCCCTTGTTCGCAAAGCGAACAAGGGGTATTCTTTTTTATGAACACGCTGACCTCGTCGGCTACGGCTGTCCGCCAAAGAGGCGGAGCTTGCGATGGCGGTTTTTTTCAGATGAGTAACCATATTAAAAATATGGTAGAGTACTCCGTATGAAAGACAAGGAAAATCTGCATAGTCCCGTTAGAAGCCGCGAGGGCGCGCCCCATACCAGTTCGCTACGGGGCAGGCAGCGTGACCTTGCTTCTAATGGGATGGACAAAATCGTTTCGCTCTGCAAACGGCGGGGGTTTGTGTATCCGAACGCGGAAATTTACGGCGGGTTTGCCGGCTTCTGGGATTACGGGCCGTACGGGTTAGCGCTGAAAAGAAATATAAAAAATCTCTGGTGGAAGATGTTCGTGGAGAGTAAGGACAATATCTTTGGCGTGGATACGGCGGAAATTACTCATCAGAAAGTATTGGAGGCAAGCGGACATGTGGGAGGGTTTTTAGATCCAGTGGTGGAGTGTAAGAAATGTAAGAAACAATCTCGCGTGGACCAATTGCCGGAGAGGTCAGACCTCAAATCGGGAAAGAGGTCTGACCTCAGATGTCTGGAGTGTGGCGGGACATTCGGAGAAGTTCGTCAGTTTAACATGATGTTCAAAACGAATGTCGGCGCGACGCCCGCCCGAACGACTGATAATGTCCAGTCGGGCGGGGAAGATGAGGCGTCGCTTGCGTACCTTCGTCCGGAAACCGCGCAGGGGATTTTCACCAATTTCCAAAACATTGCTGATTCATTTCACCCGAAGTTGCCGTTCGGTATCGCGCAGATTGGGAAGGCGTTTAGAAACGAAATCTCGCCGCGCGACTTTCTGTTTCGCGCGCGCGAGTTTGAGCAGATGGAAGTTGAGTATTTTGTGAGGCCATCGGAGTGGAAGGACGCGTTTGAACTCTGGCGGAGCAAGATGCACGAATGGATTGATGCGGCGGGAATTGATACAAAGAAGGTGCACGAGTTGGAAGTGCCGGACAGCGAGCGCGCGTACTATTCCAAGCGCACGATTGATTTTGAGTTTGAGTTCCCTTTCGGCAGAAAAGAATTGTACGGTCTTGCGTATCGCACCGACTATGACCTTAAGAATCATGCTACCGCGAGCGGTGTGGACCTTTTCTACCTTGATGAAGAGACGGGCGAGAAAATAACTCCTCATGTGATTGAGCCGTCGCTCGGCATCGGGCGCACCATTCTCGCGGTGCTTCTTTCTGCCTATACCGAAGATGAGATGAATGGCGAACCGCGCGTCTATTTGAAATTAAAGCCCGCGCTTGCTCCTATTAAAGTCGCCGTGTTTCCGCTTCTCAAAAACAAGCCGCAACTCGTGGAAAAGGCACGAGAAATATTTAAAGATTTAAAAATGTCAATTGATGCAGTTGCATTTGACGACAACGGCAACATCGGCAAGCGCTACCGCCGCCAAGACGAAATCGGTACGCCGTTCTGCATTACGGTGGACTTTGATTCTCTTGAAAAGGGAGATGTTACCGTCCGCGACCGCGACAGCGGGAAGCAGGAGCGGGTAAAGATAAATACACTCTCAAACCATCTTATTCAACTGCTGTCGTAATCTTGGCGTTTTTGTGTTAACTTTCAGTATGTTAAAATAGTTTGCGACCGCAAACTATTTTAACATACGAGTTTTCTCGTTTATGGAGCAAAAAAAGAAAAGAACGGAGAAGGAATTACGGGCGACAAAGATTGTCGTAGCCGTGTTAAAAACTATCGCGGGCGCCGGATTGCTTGCAATGGCAATCTGTGCGCCGAATGCAATACAGGTTCTCAACCTCGATAAACGGTATCGCAGACGAGCACATGTGAACGCGGTGCTCGAACGGCTTATCCGGCGTGGATTCGTGCGCGTCACGAGCGACGGCGGAAAACACTGTGTTTCGCTTACCGACAAAGGTGGGCGGTATATAGCGGAATACGAAGAGGGAAGGAGGGTGCTTCCGAAGCCGAAGCGGTGGGATAGGAAATATCGCATTCTCATTTTCGATATCTGGGAGAAGCGCAAGCGCACTCGTGACGCCCTGCGTACTTTTTTGTCGCGTCTCGGTTTTCTTAGGTTACAGGATAGTGTTTGGGTCTATCCGTATGAGTGTGAAGAAGTTGCGGCCTTACTTAAGTCGCGTTTTCGAGTGGGGAACGGACTGCTCTATATTGTGGCGGAGTCAATTGAAAACGACCGCTGGCTCCGTGAAGCATTCGGGTTGCAGTGATGAACCAAATCGTAATGTTGCATTCTTGTTTTTCTCGCTGTTTTTCAATGTTAAAATAGTTTGCGACCGCAAACTATTTTAACATTCAAAGCGGGTAAGGTCAGATAAGTAGATAAGAGTAACTATCCACACCACCCGCCACGAGATAAGCTGGTTGACAAATGGTTAACAAATGGTTGACAAAGGAGCTATTTTGGCTACGATAGCTACTATCATGATTACGACAACATTTACCGCAAAAGAGGCGAAGAATAATTTCGGGCGGCTTTTGGATGAAGCGCGGCATGCTCCCGTGGCCGTAGAAAGAAACGGCAGACGGGTAGCCGTAGTTGTGTCCGTTGAGAGGTTCAATGCGTTTGAAGCACGTGAGGGTAAGAACACGCACGATGACATAGAACGCAACTACCAAACATTGCTTTGGCAGCAAATGGAGCGGGAGGCCGATGAAGATATCAAGGCCGGACGGGTAAGTAAGCCGATTCGAACCGCACACGAACTCAAAAAATATCTTGCAGGGTTAAGATGTGCCTAGCATGCAACTCCAATTTGCCGCGTCTTTTGAGCCTGATTATCGGAGTCTGCCTCGTCGATTGCAGACGACACTTGAAAAGAAACTTCGGATGCTTTTGGAGAACCCAAGGCATCCCTCGCTCCGTGTTAAGAAAATGGAGGGTTTCGACAAAATCTTTGAAGCCCGTTTCTCAAAAGGGTATCGCTTTACCTTCCAAAAGAAAGACTATGGCTATTTTATTCGCCGTGCCGGGCCGCATAACATCTTGCGAAATCCGTAGTTATTTTCCCTACTCGCGTGACAGTTTTTGGGGTGGGGATAACTGGGTTGACAGCTTTACTGAAGGGAGCTATTGTCAAAGTTGTCAAAGAGTAGGTATGAAAACAGCTATACACATGTGCATTCGTCGTCGCGCCTCAACTACAGGTTTGAGGCCGGTTTGCGTTGTTTGATTTTCTCTCCCAGAATCAACATATCGAATCCCGAAAGGCGGCCTCAATAGGGCCGTTTTTTCATTTTCATTGAATAAGACCGCCCTAATCGTAAGGTCGGCCATCTGTTCTTTGAAAAATCAATACACTCGGGAACAAAGGAACTATATGTCCAGAAAAAACTGTCTGATTAAACTCTCCGGCGATTGTCTGGAGGGTTCGGTACTCGAATGGATTCGGGAACTATCCCGCACCCATTTCGTCGTCATCTGTGTCGGTGGCGGAACGCAAATCAAGAAAGCCTTCGTGAAAGCGGGGTTTCCTGACAGCGACTACGGTCCGCTTGGCAGGGAAACAAAGACCTTTCCAGAACGGCAACTCGCGAGGGATGTGCTTGAGCAGAATCAAGCCCAACTACAGGACCGTCTCGCGGAGGAGGGAATACCGGCTGTCGTTGTCATCCCTGTGCTGGAAATCGGCAATGTCCTCTGCCATGTGAATGGGGACCAGTTCGTACTTACCTCGTATCTCGGTTTTGACGCCGTGTATGTGGTGACCCTGCCCGAACGGGAAGCGAAGAAACGGGAAGACTTCGCGCCGTATCCCAAAATCACGGTGGTATCTTTCCCTAACACACTAAACGAAAGCACCCTATGAACACTGAATGGATAGAACTCTCAAAAAGGTTACATAAAGAGCCATACCTCTTACATGCACGGATAACTCCAGAGGCACTTGCGAAAGCCGCACGCGAAGATCGTATGGTAGTGCGAATGGCGGGAGACCGCATTATCGCGTGCGGCATACTTTGGGAAACGCCTGATATTACCTGCTTAGAAGTCGGAACGATTTATGTGGATGAACCGTTCCGTGGCAACGGGTTATGTAGGCAGGTATTTCTTGAGTGTATTGAAAAAAGAAAAGGGCGTTCCCTTTTTCTCATCACTTCTCAAGAAAGTATCAGTAAAATGGTGAGTAAACACGGGTGGTTAGAAGAGAAAAGGGATTGGACCAAAGTGGAGATATGGAATCTAAGGGCAAACCCGTGGAACGACCGGTATCCGGAGAATTCAAGTATTAAATATCCTGGGAAGCTCTTTTACCGCTACTGGTAGAAAGTCCTCCAAAGGAAATCACAGCCGCCACGACCAATGTCGAGGCGGCTTTTCTTGTACATTACGATACGCTTGACGGTTTTTTGATTGGGTGTAGGATAGGAATATGTTTCGTGGAACAACCCTAGCTGTCGTGATCGCTATTAGCCAAACCTCCAGAGTTGGTTTTTGCGATGTTGCTGTTTAATCTCTTCCTCAACACAAAATCTCAGAAATTAACTCCGGAGTGGCTCCGGAGTTTCTTCTTTGCCGCGTTGCGGGTGAGAGAAGGGCTCTTTGCCACAACCATTTCCCATTATGATGTACTCAAAACTGCTTCTTGCCGAACTCCGCAAACACAATGCATGCCGGGTTGTCGTCGCCAAACAACCTGCCGAATCGCTTACACCAATCCTTTCACTTACCGCGCTCCATAGTCAGGGGGTACACATTCCGGAAACGAATTGGCCGTACCTCAAGCTAGAGGGGGAATGTCTTCCTTCCCACGCGTGTGTTCACTTATTTCCTGTGGAAGAAGAACTGAAGCGCGTTCCCCGAGGAAATTCTCTGTCAATCGTGAGCTGGGGGAGTATCCAGCGCGCCGTATATGCGCGTGGTCGCCGCACACAACCCGCCGAGATACTGACGGCGCTCTGGCACTCGCGGCATCTTTTCGGAGACCGGCTGATTATCTTCTCGCTTCACGACTCCTTTCGCTGCGAGGAGAGACTCTGTTCGTTTCTCGCGTGGCGGCCTGTCGCCGAGTGCGGATACGGGGAGCTTCGGCTTGTACCGAGAACCTATTGGTTTGGCGCCGACACTTGGATTGGATATTGCGAAAGATGATTCTTTCGTCTGTCCGCCGCCCGCTTCACCCTGAAGCGGGCCTTTCTTTGCATTATTCTGATTTGTCGGATACTATTCGTGTTATTCGCGTTTTCTATTCGTAGATTCGTGTCGTGGTATGAACTTCCACAAAACAATCCTCCCGAGCGGCCTGCGGCTCATCATCGTCCCGATGAAAGAGAGCCCAACCGTCACCGTGCTCGTGCTTGTTGAGGCCGGTTCCAAGTACGAGACAAAACGAATCAGCGGCATCTCGCACTTTCTGGAGCACATGTGCTTTAAGGGCACCGAGAAGCGGCCCAAACCGATTGATATCGTGAAAGAACTGGACGGACACGGCTGTCAGTACAATGCGTTTACCGCTCAGGAGATGACCGGCTATTTTGCAAAATCAGACAAAAAACATTTCGGAAAGATTTTGGATGTGGTTGCCGACATTTATCTTCACTCCACGCTCCCCGAAGCAGAGATTGAGAAAGAGAAAGGCGTGATTGTGGAGGAAATAAAAATGTATAAAGACCTCCCGCCGCGCCATATCCATGATGTGTTGATGCAGGGGCTCTACGGCAATCAGCCCGCGGGGTGGGATGTCGCCGGGACCGAACGCACCGTCAAGTCCATGACCCACACCGCGCTTCGCTCCTATCGGAGTAGGCACTATATTCCCGCCGCCACGACGGTGGTCGTGGCGGGGAATCTCCGCGAGGAGGAAGCGCATGAGGCGGTCGCGCGCGCGTTTTCAGCAATGCACAGCGGTGCGAAACAGGACAAGGCAGCCGTGAGCGAGCAGCAGAAAAAACCGGCGCTTTGCATCAAGCACAAGGCAACCGACCAGGTCCATCTCGCGCTTGGCATCCGCACGACCGACCTCTACAGCGAGGACAATCCCGCGCTGCGCGTCCTCTCGGCGCTCCTCGGAGGCGGCATGAGCTCGCGGCTCTTCCAGAAAATGCGGGACGAACTCGGCATCTGCTATTATGTGGGCGCTTCGGCAGAGAGTTTTACCGACCACGGGTTTCTTGAAATAACCGCCGGCGTTCCCTTGCGGCGGCTCCCGGAGGCGCTCCGCGCGATTCTCGCGGAAGTCCGTCGCCTTACACACGAAAGCATTTCGGGAGAAGAGTTGGCGCGGGTGAAAGAATACCTCACCGGCTCTCTCTATCTCGGATTGGAATCCTCTGACTCACTCGCGGAGTTTTACGGTTTTCAGGAGATTGTTCACAAACCCATCCTGCGGCCGGACGAAATCGCCGCAAAGATTCGCGCCGTTACCTCTTCGGACATTTCCCGCATTGCCCATGAGTACCTCACGGACGCGAACCTCAACCTTGCAATTATCGGAGAGGTGAAGGACAAAAAGGGGTTAGAGGGGATACTCCATGTGTAAACCCAGCACCTTGACCACAGGGCGTTAAACCCCGTGGCAAGACCCGACCCTACCCTCGCGCAGAGCGCAGGGCGTTGAAGGCAAGGTGCTGGGTAAATTCTTGCTGGCTGTAGCTTACCATTTCCGCCTTTTATTTTCTGTGGTATGCTGACATTATGGGAGATTCTCCAAAGTCGCCTCTGGTGATCAGCACTGGCACGCTCGTCCGGTTCGTTTGCGTGGCACTCCTGTTCGCGCTCTTGTATTACCTGCAGGATGTGGTGCTCGTCGTGCTGACAGCGGTCGTGATCGCCTCTGCGCTGGAACCGCTGATTCTCTGGCTCGGCCGCTTCGGCATTACCCGCCTGTTTGCAACGCTCGGCACCTACCTCGCGCTTGCTTTCGCGTTTGTCGGAGTCTTTTATTTCTTTGTGCCGTCGCTTCTTTCTGACGCTGCGGAGTTTCTGCGTGTTGTTCCGCAGATTCTTGAGGTTGCGCCGTCCTCTCCGCTCGCGCTCCCGTCTGATTCCGTGCGCGAGGGGACAGAGTTGGCCAAGACCCTCTCGCGTAGCATTGCCGAGGGGAGGAGCGCGGTGGAGGAGCTGGCACGGCCGTCTTCGCTCACCGCGGTCTTCACGGATTTCAGCCAGATTCTCGGCGGTTTCGCGTCAGGGTTTTGGGATAATGTAAGCGTCGTATTCGGAGGTATCATCAGTTTTGTTCTTATCGTTGTCCTCTCTTTTTACCTCGCGGCGCAGGAGGACGGGGTAGGCAAATTCCTCCGGGTTGTAACGCCCGAGCGGCACGAGGCATATGTTGTCGGACTGTGGAAACGGTCCCAGCGCAAAATCGGCTACTGGATGCAGGGGCAGATTTTACTTGCCGTGCTTGTCGGAGTGCTCGTGTATCTGGGGCTCTTGGTTTTGGGGGTGAAGAACGCGCTCTTCCTTGCGGCGCTTGCCGCGGTGCTTGAGATTATCCCGCTCTTTGGTCCCATTCTCGCCGCAATTCCGGCCATCGCGCTCGGTTTTTCCGGCGGAGGACTCCCGCTCGCGTTTCTGGTTGCCGGACTGTACCTGATTATCCAGCAGTTTGAGAACCATCTTATCTACCCGCTCGTCGTGAAGAAAATCGTCGGCGTTCCGCCGATGCTCGTCATTCTCGCTTTGATTATCGGAGCAAAGCTCGCCGGGTTTCTCGGCATCCTTCTCTCGGTGCCGGTCGCGGCGACGCTCATGGAGTATCTGGACGATGTGCAAAAGCGAAAGCAGACGAACATCTAAATTCCAAATTACAAAACACAAATTACAAACAAATCTCAATGGAAGAAAAGCCAAAAAAGTATGATTTGGAAGAAAGGACATATTTGTTTGCGAAAGATTGCCGCAATTTTGTAGAGAAACTTACTCAAACTACGGCAAACAAAGAGTATGGAAAACAGCTTATTCGTTCTTCGGATTCTCAGGCAGCAAACTATATTGAAGCAAATGAAGCACGGGGGGAAAAGGATTTTGCTATGAGGGTGAAGATTTGCAGGAAAGAAGCTAAGGAATCGTGTCTTTGGCTACGGCTTTGTGATATTGTGCAGGGTGCGGATTTGGAAAAAGAACGAGGACACTTGTTGGGTGAGGCAGGAGAATTACGAAATATATTTACCGCTATCCTTCGAAAGACCTCTTAGTTTCTGATTTCTTATTTTGATATTGTTTGTGATTTGGAGTTTGTAATTTGTGATTTTCTTATGTCCAAACCGTTTTACCTCACCACCACTCTTCCCTATGTCAACGCCGACCCGCATATCGGTTTTGCGTTTGAGCTCGTGTCCGCTGATATCATCGCGCGATACCAGAAACTTCAGGGTTCTGAAGTGTTCTTCAATACCGGTACGGATGAGCACGGGGCAAAAGTTTACGAGAAAGCTCTGGAAGAAGGAAAAGATCCCAAGGCGTACGTTGACGAATACGCGGAGAAGTACCGCTCGCTTCTCGTCTCTCTCGGTGTTTCCTCTGACATCCACTTCATTCGCACGACAAACGAGGCGCATAAACGGGCAGCTAAAACATTCTGGCGCCGGTGCGTAGCCGCGGGCGACATCTATAAGAAGAGGTACAAAATAAAGTACTGCATCGGGTGCGAACTTGAAAAGACAGAGTCAGAATTGGAAGACGGCTGCTGTCCGGTCCATCCTCACCTCTCGCTTGAGATTATTGAAGAAGAGAATTATTTTTTTCGGCTCTCAAAGTATCAAGAACGACTGCTCGCTCTCTACGAGGCGCGGAAGGACTTTGTGATACCCGATTTTCGGTTGAATGAGATTCGCTCTCTGATTCGCGAGAAAGGGTTGGAGGACTTCAGCATCTCGCGGCTCAAGACGAAAATGCCGTGGGGAGTTCCAGTTCCAGATGATGGCGCCCAGGTTATGTATGTGTGGTTTGATGCGCTTGTTGACTACATCTCAACTCTTGGATGGCCGGAAGACGAATCGGCTTTCAGAAAATGGTGGATAGAAAGCGGTGGCGTCGTTCAATTCGCGGGCAAAGACCAGGTCCGCCAGCAGGCCGTGATGTGGCAGGCAATGCTTATGTCTGCCGGATTGCCGCCCTCGCGGCAGATTGTGATTCACGGGTTTATCCAGAGCGGCGGACAAAAGATGTCTAAGTCCCTCGGCAATGTGATAGACCCGTTCGCTTTGGTGAAAGAATACGGCGCGGATGCAGTGCGGTTTTACCTTGCGCGGCACATCCACCCGTTTGAGGACTCTGACTTTACGCTCGCGAAATTCAAGGAAGCGTACAACGCCGACCTCGCCAATGGTCTCGGCAATCTCGTGAGCCGCATTATGAAGATGGCGCAAGAACATTTGCTTGATACCAATATACGAATGCATACTAATCTACGAATGGCTACGAATAAAACTGAAGAATTTCCGAGAGCATACACAGACGCATTTGAGCGGTACAACATCCAAGCGGCGGCAGAGTGCGTGATGCAAGAGGTGGGGAAGATAGACCGTTATATTCAAGAAACCGAGCCGTTCAAACTCGTGAAAAAAGATAAGATAGCAGGACAGAAGATTATCTCTGAATTGGTCGTGGGACTCGCGGGCGTTGCACACCTACTTTTGCCGATTATTCCCGCGACTTCCGCCAACATACAGGAAGCGATTCGGCAGAACAAGAAACCAGAAACCCTTTTCCCGCGGGAATAACACTCCTTTCTTTGTTTTGTATATTCATACATTCCTAGGAATGTAGGAGTATCAGTTTGCGAACCCTGCCAAGTCCTGCTTCGGCGGTTTGTCTTTTATGTTATTCTTAAATCATGAATCTTGAATCCCGTTTCCAATACATAGACATCCATTCACATCTGAACTTCGCGGCGTTTGATGACGACCGCGCGGAGGTAATGAAACGCGCGCAGGAGGCGGGCGTCGCAATGATAAATGTCGGGACGCA
>CAYJWA010000036.1:0-6646 GCA_964373775.1 uncultured Candidatus Saccharibacteria bacterium
GCCGAAAAACCGGCTCACAATGGTTGGGAGTTTAATTAAACTTTTATCATTCCGCGCTTTACGAATCTGGTCGTATCGTTGTTCATCAACCGTGCCTGATTCTTTCCAGATTTCATGAAGGAGCCCGACTGCTTTTCGCAGATAGGTTTGATTATAGGCAGATTTTCTTTTTTCCCTAAACTCCAATGTCCATTGCTCTTTTGTTTTTTCCTTTCGCCAGTCAAGTAATGCCGCATTGTCCCATTCCACACGGGCAAGTGCGCGAAGTTTTTCCTTGTATTCCGGATGGTTTGCAAAAAAAGCGGCGGTCCGTTGCGACTGGGCTTTCCGATGCTCATTGTTCGCCCAATAGGTCTGCTGTTGCTCGTTCAATAGTGTATTATTTCTTAGGCGATACGCTTCATTGGAATGGTAGAAGTTCAGAAACTTCTCCGCCATATATTTTTTGTAGTCCCCGTTCTCCCATTGTTTTTTGCCGCGCTCACTGAGTATCTTCTTCATGTGCGGGGTTGACATTATCTCTCGCACCTTCTTTTTGTACGCAGGTGTTCGATGGGCACACCTCGCTTTTTCTTTCACTGCTTCACTGTGGATGGTCTTGTCCAGATTTTTGGTATGGAAAAAGAAGTGCTCCATCCGATCGAGTCGCACCAAATTATCTGGACTATTATTTCGCTTGTTAAAATCTATATGATGAATCGCTTCGTTGTTTCCCCGCTGATATACTCCTTTGGCTATATTGAATCTATCAGCAACCAGATGTGTGAAGATCCATCGGTGCTCGGATGGACTCCATACGAGTTCATACCCCTTGATGGTAATTCTCTTTCCCAGTTTAGAAATCTGCCTGCGAAGCGGCATTAAAGAGTCGGCAGAAGTGAGCTCGCAAGCCGGTTTGTATGTCCCGTCGCGAAGCATAAACCGGTGGTCAGGGGTGCACATAATCTCCGTACTATCATCAAGAATGATTTTACTAACTTTAGTGTTTCTTCTAGTAATGCGTGGATGAAGAATCGGCGCAACTTGTACTGCTCCCTGTGCGTCAATCGTGTAGCAATAATTCTTTTTTCCTTTTTTATCTTCCTCAACTAATTCTTTAAATGAGAGATTTCGTCCGTCAACAAGTGCAACTCTTGTATCTCCAGAAAAACATCCCCCGGCGCTATCGCCCTCAACGATGAAAAGCTCGGCTTCTTCCGCGCTCTTGGTCTCGCAGTCAGCCAGTTTCCCCGGAAGCGTCATTCCTTCCAGCGCGCCTTTCCGAAGCACCGAATCCTTGGCGGCTTTGGCGGCTTTGCGCGCCTTGAGCGCCAAGATGACTTTGTTCGCCATCGCCCGCGCATCATCCGGTTTCTCCTCCAAAAACGCTGCGAACGCCTCGCCAAAGACAGCCGCCACCGCGCTCTGCGCCTCCATACTCCCCAATTTTGCCTTGGTCTGCCCTTCAAACTGAATCTCGCGGAGCTTGACGGAAATCACAGCGGTTAATCCTTCCAACACATCATCACCCGTAAAGTTCTCCTCGCTTTCTTTGATAAAGTTGTTATTTCGCGCGTAGGTATTTAAGGTGCGCGTGAGCGCGGTCTTAAAACCTGTCAAATGCGTGCCGCCTTCGCTCGTATAGATGTTATTGGCAAACGGAAGGATGCGCGAGGAGATATCGTCCACATACTGCAGAGCGATTTCAACGGACTCAACTCCCTCGGCTTTCTTTTCAATATAAAAAATGTTCTTGTGAATCGGCTTGAAATGTTCGTTATAGTGCGCCACAAGCGAGACCAGCCCGCCCTCAAAGTAAAATGACTGCGAGGGAACGTCTAGCCCGAGCTCGCGGAGATAAAACACATCCGCGAGGTCAAGCTTTTCCGCGACGGCGCGCGCGTCAATAACTCCAATGCGCAAGCCCTTGACCAGATACGCCTGTTGCCGCATGTGCGAAACCAAACGCTCAAAATCAAAAGCAATACCCTCTTTGAAGATGACTGGGTCCGGTTCAAAGAGCGCGACGGTGCCATGCGCGTCGCTCTTGCCGATCTTCTTCACCCGCGCCCGGGCTTCGCCTTGTTTGTACTCCTGATAAAAAATGCCGCCGTCGCGATGCACCTGCACTTCCATGTAGACGGAAAGCGCGTTCACGACGGATGCGCCAACTCCGTGAAGCCCGCCGGCAACTTTGTAACTCTGGCTGTCAAACTTGCCGCCGGCATGGAGCGTTGTCATAATCGTCTCCAGAGCCGACACCTTGGTTTGCTTATGAATATCAACCGGAATGCCGCGGCCGTTGTCCGCAACCCGCACGCGGTTGCCGGGAAGAAGCGCGACTTCAATTTCTGTGCAGAAACCACCCATTGCCTCATCGCGCGAGTTGTCAAAAATCTCTGTAATAAGATGATGAAGGCCATCCGGACCGGTCGTGCCGATATACATCCCCGGGCGCTTGCGCACCGGTTCCAGTCCTTCCAACACAGTAATAGACGAGGCATCATAATGATGCCCGCTTCCGTTAGCCTTTTTTTCCTCTTTTCGCGCAACACCCTTGTCCGCTTTCTTCCCTGTCCTCCCTTTCTTAAGGAGGGTGACTTTGGGGGGATTTTTTGCCTTTTTTTGAGCCATATTTCAGCGACAAGGTTGAATCCGCCTTCTGCGGATTCAACCTTGTTTCCGTACCTTTATCCTACCAAAAACCCGCCCAAAAAGGAAGCGGGTTTTTGAGGGCCAAATGGGGATAGAAAACATTTGGAAGTGGACAAGAAATATATTCTGTGCTTTTATTAAGGCAGAGAGGAGGGCAAAATGATCGAAAACAAACTTAAACGAACAGAGGAAGAGATTCTAAAAGAACTCTTTGCAGTGTACTTTCACCGAGTCCAAGAAGTTTTCGCTAAAAGTGACGAGCGCAAACGACATCAATATCTCAAAATAATAAAACGGCTCGGAGAAGAAAAACGGAGCGAGAGTCACTTTGACCACATTGGAGCACGAGCAGTCCGGGATGCTTTGGGACTCACGCGAAAACACCTTGGTGCACAACTTCAAGGTGTAAGCGACATTACGCTTTACAAATATGAATCCGGTATCCTTGTTCCAAATGTAAAGAATAAGTCAGGCAAAAAATATCTCGCGTGGCTCAAGACAGCACGGGAGTCACTTCATAAACCCGAGAGTCCGTAACAATTTGCTTCAGCCGACGCGCTCACCCCGCGTCGGTTTTTTATCTCCTTAACCAGCATCAGAGCATATATACACTATAATTACGGCCGTAGAGATAGTGTACGGTGGATAATCGGTAACAATCGGTAACCGTGAGAATGAAAAAAATCTGTTGTTCCGCAATAGGGGGGCTTTCTGGGGGCTTTTTATTTAGGGAGGAATTTGGTATATTTTAGCGATGGAGATTGTCGTACCATCACCTGATGAAGAACAATTGCGGGCTCACTTGGCTTCGCGTCAAGATGCCGAGGCGCGGCGCATTGAACGATTCTTGGCGATGCCCGACCTTTCGCGACTGCCCAACCATCCGCTTGAGGCACTCGTGAAGAAAGCGCTGTCTGCGCGATGTCTAGCGGACTTTGATGTCATCAAAATCCCCGAAATCGTGCCGGTTTCAATCACCTTTGACTTGTTCAATATGCCGCCGGGACACCCCGCGCGCAGTACCTCCGATACCTACTATGTAGATAACGAAAACATTCTGCGCACCCACGACACGGTGATGTGGTACTACTATCTCACCCTCCCCGAGATTAAGGAGCGGCTCCGAAAGCGCGAGCCAATGAGCGTGGTCTGCTACGGCAAGGTCTATCGCAAGGATGAGATTGACCGCACGCATATGAATGTCTTCCACCAATTTGGCGGACTCTATCTCACTCCCGACGAAAAGGAGACGATTACGCTTGACCACCTCAAAGGCGCGCTCACCGATATTGCCCAGAGTATCTTCGGCACAGACATCAAGAACCGATTCAACTCCGATGTCTTCCCCTACACTGACCCGAGTTTGGAGATGGAGATTGAGAAGGAGGGTCAGTGGATAGAGATTCTCGGTTGCGGTCTGCCGCGCCAGAGCGTCCTCGCCAACTTCGGCGTTACCGGCTACAACGGCTGGGCATTCGGCTTTGGTCTTGAGCGGCTCGCCATTGTCAGTATGAAGTTGCCCGACATTCGCCTTCTCTGGTCTACCGACGAGCGCGTCAAACGGCAACTCACGCTAGGGACAACCTACCGCGAGGTCTCTAAATACCCGCCCATTACCCGCGACATCTCGTTTGTTGTTCCCGACACCTTTGTGCCGAATAACTATTTTGACTTGATACGGGACATCGGAGGTAGTTTGGTAGAAGAAGTAACGCTCCTGGACACCTACGCCAACGAGGCAAAATTTGGCAAAGGAAAGAAGAGTTATACCTACCGCATTATCTATCGCTCCATTGAACGGACGCTCACGACGGAAGAGATTGAGCCGCTTCAGCAAAAGATTGAGGCAGAGACAAAACGGCAATTCCAAGCAGAGATACGATAATTCAGGAGCCGCCTCCCAGGTTCGCACTGGGGACATCCACTTTACAAAAGTGGCGCTCTACTAACTGAGCTAAGGCGGCATAAGAATTAAAGGTTATAGAACGGTGGAACCGTGCGCCGAATTATTTTCTTCTTTCTTCTGCGTCAAGTCCGCGCTTGTCCGCGTATGTTCAGCATTCCTCTTGTACTCTAGCACATTTTTGAGGTACGACGAGACACTTCCTTTCGCCTGTGTATCGTGCGGCGGCAGAGATTTCCTCGTCCGCAGGTATTCGCCGAGGCGCAAGGTCAAATGGTGGAGAGACGCGAGCAACGACGAACTGAGGGTAAAGAGCTGCTCGCGGCACAAAAAATACCCTTGCTTGCTAAACGAGACACAGTGCGCCCACACCGTCCTGCGATAAAAAGAAATGTCATTCGCGATGAAAGCGTCGGTGCGCGCGCGGAACCGTTCAAACGGCATTTTCTTTCCAGAAAGCTCCAGGGCTTTGCACGAGAAGAGAACAGTAAGACCCGCGAGGGCAAGAAGCAAAAGAGTTAGGCTGAACCACATAATGTAAATTATCAATTTCCAATAATGAATCGGAACCTGAAAATTGAGAAATTAAAACATTGATTGAAAATTGAAAATTGAAAATTAACTTAATTGTTGCCGACCGCAAACCGCGCAAACCGCGCAACAACTATCTTCTCGCCGAATTTCTGAATCGCGCCGTCAATCCGCGCGCGCACCGGCTGTTCCGGGTCTTTGATAAAGGGCTGCTCCATAAGAATCTTATCAGCAAAATATGCGTCAAGCTTTCCGGCAAGAATCTTTTCCTGCAATGCCGCGGGCTTTCCCTCGGTTTCTTTTGCGAACGCTTCCCGCGCAACCCGTTTTGCCTCATCCGGTACATCTTCCCTCCGAACAAACTGCGGAGCCGAGGCAGCAACCTGCATTGCTAATTCATACGCTAATTTTCGAAACTCTTCGTTCTGTGCGACAAAATCGGTCTCGCAAGAAAGTTCCACCATTGCCCCGACAGCGCCGTTATGGATATATGCGGAAATCACGCCGGAGAGAAGCGTCCGGCCTGCTTTTTTCTCCGCTACGCCCGCTCCCTGCTTGCGAAGCAAAATCTTTGCCTTCTCCGCGTCTCCGCCCGCTTCCTCAAGCGCTTTTTTGCACTGCATCACTGAAATACCTGTCTGGTCGCGCAGTCGTTTGATTTGGTCGGTAGCGACAATCATAGAATATCTAATACCTAATTTCGAATATCGAAAAATATCGAATAACAAATAAGAAAATCTCTTTCCCTTATTTGATGTTGAATATTCTTTATTTTTCGATATTCGAGATTCGAAATTCGAGATTAAAAGATTAAGAATTTTGCACCACTTCCTTTTGCACCATACCCGATTGATATGCTTTAACAATACGGTCTATAAAAAATGTGATGCTTGCCCGGGACGCGTCATTTCCCGGAATCGGATACGCGATGGCGCTCATATCGCAGTCGGAATTTGCCAGCGCGACCACCGGAATCTTCTGCTTTTGCGCTTCCCGCATAGCGGTTTCCGCGGCGCGCGGGTCAACCACGAAAAGCGCGGCAGGAAGCGCCATAAGCAACAAAAGACCGCGAAATAATTCATCAAGCCGCTCAATCTCGCGGTCAATGAGCAATCGTTCTTTTTTCGTGTATTTCGCAAGTTCCCCTTTCTCACGCTTGGAAAGCAGATCAAGCATACGGTCAACCCGTCCGCGAATCTGCCCGAAGTTCGTCAAGGTCCCGCCAATCCAGCGCGAGGAAACATACGGCATCTGAAGCGCCGTGGCGCCAGCGGCAATCGCCTCCGCCGCCTCTTTTTTGCCGCCGACAAAAAGAATCGTCTTCCCGGCCTTCGCGAGCCCCGATACAAAATCCTCGGCCGCGGCAAGAGCGCTTTTGGTCTTCTCCAAATCAAAAATCTCCACTCCTCCCTTCACGCCGAAGATAAAAGGAATTGCGCTCGGATGCCGCCGTGAGCGCCGGTAGCCGAAATGCGCCCCGACCGCAAACAGAGCGTCAATCACGGGGTCAGCAGCGTGCTGTGTGATTTCAGTCATGAATGAAAAGTGTAGCAGACAAAATCCCAAATTACAAGCACC
>CAYJWA010000036.1:6746-8467 GCA_964373775.1 uncultured Candidatus Saccharibacteria bacterium
AAATCATAATCCAAAAATTCGAAACATGAGGACGGGACTCGATCTGAAATTCGGGATTTGGGTCATTGAGTATTGTTTGTAATTTGGGATTTGTGGTTTGGAATTTGCGCATGTGATGTTTCTTCCGTGTGCGCGGTAAGCGCTTCCACAATCCCGTCTAGATTGCCCCCGAATATCGCGGGGAGGTTATGCCACGACTCTTTGAGCCGGTGGTCGGTCAAGCGGTCCTGCAATATGTTATAGGTACGAATTTTCTCGCTCCTGTCCCCGGTGCCAATCTGTTCCTTGCGTTTCCCCGCATATTTTCTCGCGTCTTCTTCTTCCTGCACGAGCGCCAATTTTGACAAAAGAATTCCCATTGCCTTCGCGCGATTCCGTGCCTGACTGCGCTCCGAAGTGCAGCGCACAACAATGCCGCTTGGCTTATGCGTGAGGCGCACCGCGGTCTCCACTTTGTTCACATTCTGTCCGCCCTTGCCGCCAGCGCGGGAAAACTCAATCTCAATATCAGCCGGATTGATGTCCACCGTTGCCTTTGCGCGGAGAGGAAGGATTGCCACTGATGCAGTAGAGGTATGCACGCGCCCTGACTTTTCGGTCTCCGGCACGCGCTGGATTCTGTGCACGCCGGTTTCAAATCGGAGCGTCCTGTAGGCTCCCTTTCCGCGGACCTCAAACGATGCCTCTTTGTACCCGCCGAGCGAAGTAAATGATTCGTCAAGCGCGAGAAACGACCATCCCCTCTTTTGCGCATATGCGCGATACATAAGCGCCAGCTCCTTGGCGAAAAACGCGGCTTCTTCGCCGCCCGCGCCGGCGCGTACCTCAAGGACAAGTTCATGCGGGGACTCTTTTTCTTCCATGTCCTCCTTGAGGAGCGAGTTCATCTGCTCGGTGAGAGCGGCTTTCTGTGCCTCAATGTCGGCGAGGTCCTTTTTTGCAAGCTCCGCCATGGAGGAATCGTTCACGAGGATATGTCTCAACTCCTGTTCGTCTTTCAGCAAACGCTCTACACTCTCCGCTAAGTAAGCGGTTCTGCGGTTTTGCTTGTATTTGTCTAATTCCATCTTTCGTAAATTCCAAATTACAAATCCCAAATCACACACAAATCAGAAATTCAAATTATCAAATCCGAAAAGAGAACCGGTATTTGGTTATTAGAATTTGTACATTGGGTATTGTTTGTGATTTGGTGCTTGTGAATTGTGATTTCCAAGCAAAGCAACCGGTATGAACCGGCAGTCAGGAGATCGGGAGATACGCTACGCCTTCTTTACGCTCTTTTTCGCGGCTGCTTTCGCGGTCTTTGCCTTAAACCTCTCCACGCGGCCGGCCGTGTCTACAATCTTGTCTCCGCCGGTATAAAACGGGTGGCACTGGCTGCATATTTCAACCCGCAGTTCTGGCTTCGTGGAGCCCACAGCAAAAATCGCCCCGCAGGCACACGACGCCTTCGCATCTGCAAAATATGCCGGATGTATTTCTTTTTTCATCCCCTCCACCCTATCAGAAATCTCAAAAATTGACAAATCGAAAGGCAACACTATACTGCACTAAGATCTTCAAAAGAAAGTAGTATATGAAAAAAATAAAACACGAACCAAAGAACCGTCCCGAGCAAAACAAGAGTTCAACTTCCACATTTCACCTTAAACCAATGAACATTGAACGGCAACGAAAATTCAATGAGGTGATCAGGAAAGTTCAGGGTATCGGAAAGC
>CAYJWA010000037.1:0-1705 GCA_964373775.1 uncultured Candidatus Saccharibacteria bacterium
ATTGTAATTTGTAATTTTGATATTGGATATTGTTTGTAGTTTGGTATTTGTGTATTGGAATTCCCGCACGCGAAACACATTGGACATCTAAGGATCTGACATACGCAACAAGGCTTTCAATGCTGACGGTAAGGCAGTGACATTTTCGCGTGCGGTGAAATGTCCTCTGCCTCGTTCAAGAATTGTCTTTGCGCCAAGTTGCTGTGCGAATTCCAATGACCTTTCCATCGGAACGAACGGGTCGTTATCGGAGAAAATCATCACAAACTTGTCGCAGTGCTTTTTCGCCGCTTCCGCGTCAAACGGCAAACTATAAAACTCGGCAATTTCCGGAATTGTGTAAAAAGGTTGCCCAACCCCAGCACCAGAGGTTATACGGGCTTGCGCTTCGCCCGACAAGGAATGTGCTGTCCGCACACGCGCTCGCCCTGGGAGTGGTGCGGGGCTCAGTTTTTGCAGCCGCTCGTCCTCCTCGCGGGCAAAAACTGAAAATCCGGCGACAAACACACAACCTCCGACCCGAGCTGTTTTCGGTAATAGTTCGATATATCGAACTATAGCGTTGCACCCCAAACTGTGCCCGACAAAATAAGTATGGCGGTCTGGCTTTCCCACATACTTTTTTAGAAATGAGAGCCACTCACTCACTTTCGGCTCCGCCGCGTGGAGCATCTGCGGCGCGTTGACCTCCCATCCCCGCGCTTTGAGTTCAAGCGAAAGCCACGGGAACCAATGTCCGTCGGGTCGCCCCTCCCATCCGTGAATTAAAAAGACGCGGTTTTTCATACGCTATGCTTTTTGCAGCAACAATGTGAGCAAGATTTCATCGGCTTGAAACGGTTCTGCGCCCGCCGAAGAGGCGGGGACACCCTCTACCGAATCGGCAATCACGATATTTTTAAGTGAAGCAATATGGGAAAGCTCCTGCTCGTGTTGTTCAATGAAACGGCGCGAGGCACCGGTTGCGCCAACAGAAAGCACCGCAAACTCGCCCGCCTTGAATCCGAGCTTTTTCCGCATCTCCTGCACGAAGCGCACCAACTCGCGAAACTGCCCCTCGTCTTTGAGTTCGGGAGTGAGCGTTGTGTCTAATTCGGCCTCATTCTGAATGTTTGGGTTAATTTCTATCTCCTGTACATTTATTTCTTCTTTTATCAAGTTTGATAATTCGGATTTGTTTAGGATTTCGGATTTAGGATTTCGGATTTGGAGCTTCGCGAGTGGCTGTCTCACTTTTATATTCGCTTTCGCGCGCGCTTCGAGCCCGAGCGAAACTATCTTTCTCACTTCTTCCATATTTCTCAGTACTTCCGTGTCTATTTTCCCCGCGCGCGACCACGCTTCAAGATGAACACTGTCGCCCGACACCCGATGTTGGGGATTTTTAACATCGGGTGTCGGACTCGTTGTGAGTTGCTGAAACAAATACTCCGCAAAGAACGGCGTGAACGGAGCCATTACTTTGGCAAGTTCAAAAAGCACAAACCGCAATGTAGAGAACGCCGTCTCTCTGTCTAATGAGTTTCCGTTTTGAGCGTTTGAATTTTGGGAATTGGGATTTGTTTGGAATTTGCCTGCCCGCCAATCGGCAGGCGGGGTGCTTGTGTTCTGTGATTTGAAGCGAGTCCTCGAGCGCCTTAGGTACCATGTGGACAGGTCGTCCACAAACTCACCGATAGGGCGTGTTGCCTTGTCAAGTTCGTAG
>CAYJWA010000037.1:1805-8118 GCA_964373775.1 uncultured Candidatus Saccharibacteria bacterium
AGATAAAACTGAAGAACATTATCAAGCCGACCAAACACTTTTTTCGCCACTTCATCAACGCCGCGCTCGGAAAAGCGCAGCTCCTCCCCCCGCACGACCGGCGAAGAAAGCAGGTAGTAGCGGAGGGCATCCGCGCCGTACTTCCCTACCACCTCAAGCGGGTCAGGATAGTTCTTGAGACGCTTGGACATCTTCTCTCCGTTCTCGGAAAGAATAATTCCGTTCACGACTACTGTTTCATAAGGAGACTTTTCAAACAGTCCAACGCCGAGGACAAGGAGCGAGTAAAACCACCCGCGCGTCTGGTCAAGCCCCTCGGCGATAAAGTGGGCCGGAAAACCGCGCGGTCTTCTGAACCATCCGCCAACAGGGTCAAAGACGCCGTTATGTTCAAAAGGATAGTGCGCCTGTCCGTAGGGCATGGCGCCGGACTCAAACCAGCAGTCAAAAACCTCAGGCACGCGGCGCATCAGAGCCGACCCGGTGCCGGTCGTTCGCGCGCACTCATCGCAGGAAATCTTCACCTCATCAATAAACGGCCGGTGCAGGTCAAACTCTTTGCCGGTTTCCGTATCAATATAGACAGTGACGGGTTCTGCAAAACTCGCAAACCGCTCCTTCTTAAAATAAGAGGCGGCTTCTGCGAGGGTCAGATTGCACAGCGAGCGCAGAAGATACACGAGCGGGCTTTCATGCGACACAAAAAGCACGCTCTCGCCTTTGTGCTTCGCGAGAATATCGGCGAACGCTTCCGACATCCGCCGCTCCACATCCTCAAAGCTCTCCCCGATAACCCCGCGCTTCGCGCGGTAGCGCTCCTCCGGCGAAAGCGCCGCATAGGCCTCGCGTGATTCGGCTACAGAGGGGTCGTCAGCTCGTTTCTCGTCCCACTCCCCGCTGTCCACCTCGCGGAGCCGCTCATCCACGACAACGGTCTTTCCAAGATACGCGGCGATAATAACCGCGGTCTCTTTGGCGCGCCGGATAGAAGACGAGAAAATCGCATCAACGCCGCCTTGCGCCGCGATTCGCCGCGCCGCTTCTCTAGCCTCGCGCCTCCCGCGCCCGGTAAGCACAAAAGCATCCGGCAAATCATCAAGAACATTCTTGACATTCTGCTCCCCCTCGCCGTGTCGCAAAAGCGTGAGTTTCAAGAGCTTCTCCCTGCTTCCTTGCCGCACCTCATCCAGCGAGCCGACCGCCTTGACAGCGCCGCAACGAACGCAGCGCCAGACCGGCAGAGGCGCGCCCCAAAACCGCGAGCGTGAGATGGCCCAATCGCGCGCTTCCGCGAGCCAGTTGCCGAAGCGATATTCGCCGACATCTTTCGGGACCCAGCGTATTTTTCTGTTTTCTTCTACCAGTCTTTCCCGCAAGCCGCTGACTTGCACAAACCACGACGGCGCGGCAAAGTTGAGAAGCGGCGTCTCGCACCGCCAGCAGTGCGGGTAGTCATGGGCATACGGTTCCCGTTTCAAAAGCTTTTTGTCTGATTCAAGAAAGCCGGCAATCTTTTCATCTGTCTCGCGCGGGTTGCCTTTTGGTTTTGCCTGCAACCCCGCAAAGTCAGAGACCTCTTTTTTAAATGTCCCGTCAGTCGCCACATGCTGAATAAACGGGAGTTTTTCTTTAACAGCAAGTTGGTAATCGTCCTCGCCGAACGCCGGAGCGATATGCACGATGCCGGTTCCGTCTTCCTCGGTGACGAAATCGCCGGCGTAAACCCGCCAACCCCGTTCTGCGTTCAACAAGGTTCGACCGGCAAGGTCTGACCTTGAATCGGGAAAAAGGTCGGACCTTGTCGAACCTTGTTGAACTTCCGAATAAAAGTTGAACAGCGGCTCATACGACTGCCCGATAAGCTCTTTGCCTTTAATGCCGCGCTTGGCGGAAAACGCAACCTGCGCCCCTTTCCATGCGAAGCTTCCGACTTTTGAGGCAGGGTCAAATTGGAAACTTTCTTGCCCTCCTCCAGAGGCGGATCCGTCTGGGTCGGAAAACACTCGCTTCAATATCTCTTCCTTCGCACCGACAACAAAAGTGTCACCCGCAGAAATCTCGGGCGCATTTGACGCGGTAATCTCTATAAGCGCGTAGTCATGCTCCGGATGCACCGCAAGCGCCGCGTTTCCCGGAAGCGTCCACGGAGTTGTGGTCCAGACAACGGCATAGGTATTAACTAAACCGCGAAGCGGAAACTTCACAAAAACCGAGGTGTCGCTTAGTTCCCTGTAATTTTGCGTTACCTCAAAGTTGGAAAGCGTGGTCTCGCACCGCGGACACAGATGCATTGATTTGAATCCTTCAGAGATGAGCCCCTTGTCGTAGAGCGTCTTGAAGCTCCACCACACGCTCTCGGTATATGGCGGGTCCATGGTGCGGTAGTCATTGTCCATATCCACCCATCTCCCCATGCGCTCAATGTATTGCCGCCATTCATTTGCGTAACGCATAACCGCTTCTTTCGCCTTCGCGTTGAACTTGGCGATGCCGTAATTCTCAATATCTTTCTTGGTCTTGAATCCGAGATCTTTCTCAACCTCGTTCTCAACGGGGAGTCCGTGACAGTCCCATCCCCACCTCCGCGGGACGCGGTACCCCTGCATGGTCTTGAAGCGCGGAATAACATCCTTGATGGTTCCCGCGAGAATATGCCCGTAGTGCGGGAGTCCGGTTGCAAACGGCGGCCCGTCGTAAAACACAAACTCCCCTTTCGGAGATTTCTTCTCAAGGGTTTTCTTGAAGATTTGATGCTCCTCCCAAAACTTCAGAACTTCCTGTTCGCGCTCCGCAACCGTTTTTTGTTTTTGATTATGTTCAGTCATAGTTTTTTACATCTTCTCCGGCGCGGCGATACCGAGGAGCCACAGGCCGTTTTTCAAAACCTGTGCGAAGGCGGCCGTGAGCGCGAGGCGATATGGCGTCTCGTCACCAGCGTTAAGAATCCGATTCTGCGCGTACCAGTTGTTAAATGCGCCAGCAATATCAATAAGATAAGTCGCAAGGTAATGCGGCGCGTATTCTTTTCCTGCGCGTTCCACGATTTCGGGGAAGCGGCACAACAAACGCTCTAGAAGACCGACACCCGATGTTTGAAGCCCCCAACATCGGGTGTCGGTCTTTGTCCATTCCTCCCTTGAGGGAGGTGTCCCGACGCTTTTGGTCGGGACGGAGGATGTACTTTTCCGCAATACCGACATTGCCCGCGCGTAGGAGTATTGCAGGTACGGACCCGAGTCGCCTTCAAACGAGATTGACTTCTCAAAATCAAAGATAATATCCCCGCCGACATGCTGGCGTAAAATGGAATATTTTATTGCGCCAATGGCAACCGCTTTCGCCACCCGTTCCCTTTCTTCCATACCAAACTCTCTGTCCTTTATTTTCTCTCGTACCATCTCTTTTACCCGCTCAATAAGCCCCTCTCCAGTAATGACATCTCCTTTTCGCGACGACATTTTGCCCGTTGGTAGCCGCAACATTCCGTGCGAGAGATGTTTGGCCTTTTTCGCCAACTCCGGAAACACGAACTCCATCGCTTTGAGCAATACCTTAAAATATTCATTCACCTCGTTGCCGGTAATGGCCACAGAAAAATCGTACGGATACTTCTCGTATTTTATTTTCGCAAGCCCTAACTCTTTCGCCTCGTAGGTCGGAAGCCCCTGCGAGTTCAAGAAAACGCGCGTATGAAGTCCTGACTTTGATTCGGGGAACACGACCGCGCCCTCGCTTTTCTCAAAAACCTTCCCCAGATTTTCTTCCACTAGTTTCTTGCCGAGCACTCCGGTCTCGCTTTCAAAGAAGTAGTAATCAAATGTTGTGCCGAGTATTTTGTATAGGTTCTCAAAGTGTTCCAAGCTCACTTTTTTGCCCGTTTGGTATATCTTGTTTATTCTAGAGTCCGACTGCTCAAAAATCTGCGTGTTCAGCTCGTTGATTTCCGCTTTAGCGTTTTCATCTATCTCATAGTGCTCCGAGCCATACGCGTATGCCTTCCCCCAATCCGCAATAGTTGCGCCGCCGTATTTTCTATACCCAAAAATCGCCTTCGCCACATGGAGCCCCACATCCCCCTGATAGCACGCGCGTTTAACTTCTGCGCCGTGGAACTCAATAATGCGCGCAATGGATTCGCCGATTGCGTTGCTCATCAAATGCCCGATATGGAACTCCTTGAACGGATTCGGGTCGGTGTATTCCACCATTGTTCTCATCCCCGCGCAGTGGTTGTTTTTCCCAAAGTCATCTTTTTTCTCAAGAATCTCTTTCACCTGCTCCACGAAAAATTCCGGCTTCAGATAAAAATTCACGAACCCCGCGCCCGCGACCTCTATTTTTTCTACGCAAGCAAGTTGTTGTGGTACGATATATCGTACTATAACTTCCGCCAGTTCTTTCGGCGATTTCTTCAGTTCTTTCGCGTACCGAAGCGCGGCATTGGTGGAATAATCGCCGTGCGACAACTCCGCCGGACGCTCTAAAGACACTTCGGGATTTTGAATCCCGAGCTCTTTCAAAACACTTGTGATTGCTCGCTTAATCTCTTCCGTTACCATTACGCAGTATTCTATCAATTTTTCGCGCAATTGCTATAAAATCCTTTTCTTTCTTTCCCCGCGTGGTCTCCGCCGCGCTTCCGAGCCGGATGCCGGAAGGGTCAATGGGGCTTCGCGTATCAAAGGGAAGAGTGCTTTCGCTCACAATAATTCCTTCGGCTTCAAGTTTATCCGCGGCTTCTCTCCCGCCAATCCCTTTGCCGCCCAACCAAGTATCAATGCGCAGAAGATGTGTTTCTGTCCCACCCTCAACGATTCTATGTCCGAGTTTTCTCAATTCATCGGAGAGCACTTTTGCGTTTTTAATAACCTGTGCGGCGTATTTTCTAAAAGTCGGAGTATTCGCTTCTTTGAGCGCAACTGCAACAGCCGCAATTTGGTTGAAGTGCGGACCACCTTGCAGACCGGGGAGTATTATTCTATCAATTTTCTTTGGGAGTTTGCGGTCATCCGATTTGGAAAAAATGAGCGCAGAACGGGGACCACGGAGCGTTTTGTGAGTGGTGGTAGTGACAATATCTGCATACTCAAATGGCGAGGGGTAAGTTCCTCCAGCCACGAGTCCCGCGAAATGCGACATATCTACCATTAAATATGCCACGCATGCGTCCGCGATTTCTCTAAACTTCTTGAAATCAACGATATGGGCGTACGCGGTGAATCCCGCCACAATAATGTTCGGTTTGTTTTCTATTGCTATTTTTTTAAGATTCTCATAATCCAACCGTTCAGTTTCCTTATCTAATCCATACGGAACTTGTTTCCATATCTTCCCCGTCATAGAAACCGGCTGTCCATGCGTCAAATGCCCCCCTTGGTCAAGTGACATTCCCATTATTTTTCCTCCTATCGGCACGAGTGCGGAATACACTGCGAAGTTGGCGGGCGAACCGGAAAGCGGTTGGACATTCACGCCCCACTTCTCCTCCGTGAGTCCGAACAATGCAAGGGCTCGTTTTTTTGCGAGTGTTTCAACTTCGTCTACAATGATACACCCTCGATAATAGCGCTTCCCCGGGTACCCCTCGCCGTACTTATTCGTCAGCTCGCTCCCCAATGCCTCCAACACATCTTTTGAGACATAGTTCTCCGAAGCGATTAAGTTAATCACTTTCTTCTGTCGCTTCTTCTCGGCGGCGATGAGTTTTTTTATTTGAGTATCTTTCATAACACGACACGAATATACGAATAAAAGATTCGAATGACGCGAATAAAATCGTGGGCGCTTTCGGTTGCGGAAGCGTGACGGAAGCGCACTGTTCGTGTGCCTAATCTAGCATTTTAGCGGGAATAAAAAAAGAGACCGGCCTTGCGCGGTCTCTCAAAGGGATTCGCTGTATTACCTCTGCGGAGGTTTGACTTCTACTAACCCTGTATCAAGGTCAATCCTCGCAATTTGCGCCCGCTCAACAGAAAGTTCGAACTGAGCGAGAGAGGGACTCTCAAACGCTTGCTGAAGAACAATGTAAAGGGGGGTGTGGGTGCGAAACCATCTGGCGAAATGGTGCTGTCCGACATACACCCGGACATTACCTGCAACGGACCAGTTAAGATCTATCTTGGCGCTCATCAATATTGCGTGTTTGGTTTTGATTGGGAAATTGAGTTCAGCCGAATACGGAAAACCCGTATTCATCTAATCATCCAATGAGAAATGTGGCAAGCGGACTAGCGCGCAGGTCTCTGTTCAACATACCCTCCCGCCACGGTAAGCTCCGCCTTGATAGGCGGATGCGGAGCGTAGTTCTCCAAAA
>CAYJWA010000038.1:0-8098 GCA_964373775.1 uncultured Candidatus Saccharibacteria bacterium
AATTTTTCCTGCAAATATCCTTCTCCTGCATACGCGGCGCTTCCCTCCTTCGCCAAGGCTACGGCAGGGCGCCGCGCGCCGCGCGGGAAAAATTCGCTCTTTCTGACACAAGCTTTACTCGGGCTGCGGGACTTGGATTCGAACCAAGATGACATGATTCAGAGTCATGTATCCTACCGTTAGATGATCCCGCAATTCCCCTATAAAGTAGCAAAAAAAGGAAAAAGACGCTACACTGCTCCGCATGATTAACCCCAGCGCCAAGCACAAACAAGCGCCAAAACAAATATTTGGCGCGGGGGTAAAAGCCGCACTCTTTGACATAGACGGAGTGCTCTTGAACTCGTTTGAAGCGGGGCTCCGGTTCTTTCAGGAGCTTTTGGCGCATCTGGGGTATCCAAAACCGAGCAGAAACGCGTACAAGAAAGCATTTCACTTGCCGTTTGTTCCCGCACTCAAGCACATGGCGAAAGCAGAACTCACCGAAGAACTGGAGCGCATTCATAACATTAGACAGAAGATACCGTACCGGAGCGACCTTCTCTCCGAGCCGCCTCATACGAAGGAGATGCTCGAGGCGCTCCATCAGAAGTACGCGCTCGGAATCGTCACAAGCCGAGGCAGAGAAAGCGTAACAGAACGGTACTTCCCTTTCTCACACACGGAAAGATATTTTTCCGTCTGCATTACTGCGGACGACTGCGCGCATCATAAGCCGCGTCCCGAACCGCTTCTCCTTGCGGCGAAGCAGCTGAATCTCTCTCCGAGCGAGTGTGTGTATATTGGCGACTCTCACACAGATATTGAGGCGGGCCGCGCTGCAGGAATGAAAACAATTCTCTTCGGGAGAAAAAGAAATCCTCATGCGGACGCTTCCACTTCCTCCTTCAAAAAACTTCCTGCGATTATTGCCAAACTTGGATAATCTATATTCTGATGTTCTCAAGAACAGTAGAATATACCTGACCCAGGAACAGATGAGAGGGAGACCGAAACAATTACGAAGCGGTTTGTACCAGAGCAACAAGCGCGTCATGCACCACCCCGTTTGAGGCGATAAAGAAATCGCTCGTTCCAAATACCCGCGGATTCCCGTCAAAATCCGTGATCTTCCCTCCCGCTTCTTTCACCAAGAGAACGCCTGCTGCATAGTCCCATCTGTTGAGTCCCAGGCAGATGAATCCTTCGGTGCCGCCGCGCGCAAGATATGCAAGTTCCAATGCGCAGGAACCGAGATAGCGCTTTGACTTCACAAACTTTTCTGCCGAGGAAAACAACCGGTTCAGCCGCTCTTTTTCTTTCCTCCCGGGACCGAAGCTAATCATGGCGTGCTCCGTGCCTCCATTGGAAACCCGCACCGGCTTCCCTCTCCACGATACTCCCTTTCCTTTTTCCGCGGCGTAGAGCGAATCGCCGACCGGCTGATACACGACCCCCGCAACCGGCGCGCCGCCCTTCAGTACGGCAATGGAAACAGAAAAAAGCGGAATACCGTTCACAAAGTTTGCGGTACCGTCAAGCGGGTCAATCACCCACTGATACTCTGTATCCGTTTTCTTCTCGCCGCTCTCTTCACCCATAATGCCGTGAGCCGGGAAATGTTTCTGTATCTCCGCAATAATCGCGGCTTCAGCCTCCCTATCCGCTGCGGTCACAAAACTCTTGTCCGCCTTGACCGCGCGCGCCACTGATGTCTCAAAATACCGGAGCGCGATAGCGCCCGCTTTCTTGGCGGCAGAAATTGCTACAGCAAGCAAGGACATAATAATTTCGAATTATGTATTCAGTATTAGGTATTAAGTATTTTTCGAGATTAGGTAATCGAGATTCGAGATTTTAGATAAAAAATAATAGCGTCCCGGAGCAACCGAAACGCTATTCATGTCATTCGCAGCGCTAACCAGCGCATTCTCCCCGCGCTGCTGCCGCGGTCTCCGAAACGCGCTGTGCAAAGACCTCTTGCGCTGTCTTCACATTTTCCGCTTTTCCGGCCCACGCATCCATCACCGGGTCCTGAAGCGCGCGGGAGAATGAGAACGAAAGCGGCCACGGCGCCTTCTCCTTTTGACCGATCCGGACAATGACGCAAAGATTCGCGGTCGCCTCTTTTGGTGTCTGCCCGCCGGAGAGAAACACAATGCCCGCAACTTCTTTGGGCACCACTGCCTTGAGTACGCGAATCGTGGAAAGCGCGACTAATTCCGGAGCGGCTTTCTCGCCCGATGCCTTGCCGGGGAGCACCATGCTCGCCTTGAGAAGCATTCCAAAGAGGTCCACGCGATACTTTTTGAGAGAGACACAGATTGTCTGAAGCACCCGTCCAGTTGCATACTCGCATGCCTTCATATCGTGCGTGCCGTCCAAAAGAACCTCGGGCTCAACAATAGGAACAAGACCCGCTTCCTGCGAGAGCGCCGCGAATTGCGCGAAGAGGTATGCATTCGCTTCAATACACTGGAGAGAAGGAAGTTCCTTCCCTACTGTAAAAACCCCGCGCCATTTGGTGAAGACCGCACCCAAAGAGCGATACTCCCGAAGCCGCGCGGTAAGCCCATCAAGCCCCTCGGTCACTTTTTCGTCCGGAAAGTTCGCGAGCGGGACCGTACCTTTATCAACCTTGATACCGACCAGAATCTTGCGGGCGCGTAACAGGTTTGGAAACAAGATACCGGTACTCTCCGCCTGCTGAATCGTCTCGTCGTGCAGAATTACGCCGCTGATTCCTTGCTCAATTCCTTGCGTGGAGAAGAGAAGTTCCCGGTATGCGCGCCGCGCTTCTGTCGTCTGCGGAATCCCGCGCTTCTCAAAACGGCTGTGGATGGTCTTTTGGCTCTCGTCAGCCGCTAAAATGCCTTTACCCGGCGCGGCGAGCTGTTTTGCTATGTCATTCAATGAACTTGTGTGCTTCATAATTACTGTAATTATTTCCGTAACGGTTTTGTTGCTTGACTAGTAAAATCATACGCAGCTTCTTGATTGTAGCAACCGCGGGTCCAATACTCAACTCTTTTATACACTCTATGCTATACTGGCAACATTAAAAAGGTCGAGATTATAGATGTAATACTTTACTATGACAAAAATCATCAGTGCAATTCTTATCGCCATATTTTCTTGGAGCGGCATAGTTTATGCGCAGACAACTGATGGAACCGCGACTGCGCCAGCTGATGCGGTCGCCCCGGTCTCTGCTGTGGCTCCGGCTCCTGCGGTTACTGCCCCCGGACAAGCAGTCAAAGAAATAGAGACCCGCATTAAGGCGTTGAACAATGAAATGGAAGCGCGTATCAAGGCAATTCGCGAAGAGTACCGCGGAAAGATTGAGGCGCTTCGCGCGGAGGCCAAGACCAAGCTCGAGGCTGCCAAGACGGCGGAGAGAACCCGTTTGGAAGCCGCGAGGGCAAAAGCCAAGGAAATGCGGACGCAGGTGAAGAAAAACATTCAGGAGAAGCGGCAGCAACTCAAAACAAGCATCCAGACGCAACGACGGGAGGTAAAGACAAATACGACGCCAACCGCGCCCACCCCAACGACCGTAACTCCGGCAGCAACGCAATAATGATAGGCGCTAGGCTGTCGGCGCTAGACAAGAACCCGCCCCGCCCTTTTTCGGAAAAGGGCGGGATGGTTGTCTTTGGATAGAAAAGACGTTAGAGTAATCCTGGAAGGAGACAAAACTATGACTGAAATCCTAGCGATTCTCGCCGGCGTCCTAACAGCGCTGTGTATCGCGTACCGGATACACAAAAAGAGAAAAAGACAGCGGGGAGCCAGGTTGTACACGATTAAGGACCACAATCTGTTTCTCGCAATGAGAGAAGGAGCCCGGCATGCGGCGGTGCGAAACAGTTACCGCGGCAATGGATAGTATCCCGCCGTTCACGCCCCGAGCCCGAACCGTCCACGGGCTCCCTTTTTTAGCAGTAATATTCTCGAATCGTACGCGAATCTTTTCGCGAATATTCGCGAATCTTAGATTCGAGTTTGATTAGTGAAAGTATGTTACACGACATCAGAGACAAAAAACTGGCGGCGCAAGGAAAATCCCGCATTGAATGGGCCGCGAAAGACATGCCGGTGCTCGCTTCGCTCGCGAAAGAGTTTGCGAAGAAAAGACCGTTCAAAGGCATCCGCATCAGCGCGTGTCTCCATGTTACGACCGAGACCGCAAATCTAATGCTCGCCTTGAAAGCAGGCGGCGCGAAAGTTCGGCTCTGCGCATCCAATCCCCTCTCTACGCAAGATGATGTGGCCGCCGCGCTCGCGGTTTTGCACGGCATTGAAACATTCGCAATCAAAGGCGAGAACAGCAAAACATATTTTAAGCATCTGAATGTTGTGCTTGATTTGAAGCCGCACCTCACCATGGATGACGGCGCTGACCTTGTCTCCGAGCTCCACAAAAACCGCACCGCGCTTATCCGAAATGTCATCGGCGGAACCGAAGAAACCACGACTGGCGTCATTCGGCTCAAAGCAATGGCCAAAAGCGGCAAGCTGAAGTTCCCGATTCTCGCGGTCAACGAAGCGCAGACCAAACATCTCTTTGATAACCGATACGGAACAGGACAATCCACCATTGACGGTATCATCCGCGCTACGAACAAACTCATCGCTGGCGCGACTTTCGTCGTCGCCGGATACGGCTGGTGCGGCAAGGGAGTTGCCCGCCGCGCCGCGGGACTTGGCGCGCGCGTCATCGTTACCGAAGTGAATCCCGTACGCGCCATTGAAGCGCTCATGGACGGCTATCGCGTCATACCCATGAAAGAAGCGGCGAAGCGCGCCGACATTATCTGCACGCTCACCGGCAACCGCGATGTGCTGGATACGCCGCATTTTGAAGCAATGAAAGACGGCTGTATCATCGCAAACTCGGGACATTTTGATGTGGAGATAAACCTGAAGAATCTGAAGAAACTCGCCGAACATACCTCCTCTCCCCGTCCGCTTGTGGATGAATATACTTTTGTAAACAAAAAGAGGATTTATGTTCTCGGAGAAGGTCGCCTTGTGAATCTTGCCACCGCCGAAGGCCACCCCGCTTCAGTCATGGACATGAGTTTTGCGAACCAAGTTCTCGGAGCGAAGTTTATTTTGGAAAACAAAGGCAAATTGGAAAGTCGTGTCTATGTCATCCCGCCGGACATTGACCGTGCGATTGCGGAAAAGAAACTGAAAGCACTGGATGTAAAGATTGACGCGCTCACCCCGGTACAACAGAAGTATTTGGAGTCGTGGGAAGAAGGAACCGCCTAAAGGAAGCACCAAATCACAAGCAAATCCCATTGACCAAAACTCAAATACCCAAACAAAGCCCCTTTGTTTTGATATTTGAATTTGGAATTTGTTTGTGATTTGTGATTTGTAGTTTGGAATTTCTTTATGAATCGTCCTCTTGTCGTCGGCTCCGTTGCGTTTGATGTAATATTCGGCATCCACGGAAAGATTCAGGATGAGATTTTGGTTGAGAAGAATGGGAAACTTGGAAGGCAGAATCTGATGTTCACCGCCAAGACGCGGGAGCATTTTTGGGGCGGGACGGGCGGCAATATCGCCTACGGACTGGGGCTTCTCAAGACAAAGCCGCTTCTCTTTTCTCTTGCGGGAAAGGATTTTGAAGGAAGCGGATTCGGACCTCATCTTAAAAAAGCAGGTGTGGATTCGCGCGTAGTAGTGAATGAGAAAAGCTGGACCGCTGTGTTTTACGGAATGTCTGACGAACTCGGACAACAAATCGGCGTATACCAACCGAACGCGTACGAAAAGATTCATACCCTTTCCCTTTCAAAAACGCTGACACCGCATGACTTCAATGATATGAGTGTCGCTATTTTTTCCGCCGGAACAGGCAAGAGCATTTACCGACATATGAAAGAAGCCCGCGAAAAGTGCGGTAAGAATATAACTATCATCTTTGACCCTGGACAAGTTATCTCTATTTTTTATGACAAAACGCTTTTGGAGAAAACCATTGCGCTCGCCGACATCTTCATCGGCAACGAGGTAGAGTGCAAACAACTGCAAGCTATTCTCGGATATAGCCACGACAAACTTCTCGCCAAAGGTCTCCGTGCGGTCATTGAAACCCGCGGCGAAAAAGGCAGCATTCTCTTCGAACATTCTGATGTTGCAAGTAACACCGATAGGCAGTATTTGCAACGATTGCAAACAACGGTCATTAGTCCGATCAGGCCGAAAAAAGTAGTGGAGACAACAGGAGCCGGCGATGCGTACCGCGCGGGGATGATTGCAAAACTTCTTGAAGGCAAAACGCTCAAAGAATCCTGCGAATTCGGCTCCAAAATCGCCTCCCTCTCTGTTGCCTTTCGCGGGGCGCAGACATACCTATTGGCATAATAGAACATATGTTGAGGCAGACCTATCTGCGTGAGTACACGCACCGGCAAACCGGAATGTCGGTTGAGTCCGTGAACTTCACGCGGTGCGCCTGCTCCTTGAAAGGTTGGATAAAAATTCCTCAAAACCGCATGCGGCAAAAGTCAGCAAGAGAGATTGTTCAGAGGCAGCGGTAGATCGTATCATCGCGTAGGCCGACCGAAGCAATACAGTTGCAAGAACGACCTAGGGAGGTTGTGCTTTTTTATATTTTTTGGGAAAGAAGATCGGAAAGCCGCAAAGATACAAACCCAAGAATCCCCAGTTGAATTGCCGGCGTCAATCCGACATTGAGAAGAGGGATAATCGGCATCGCATCCGCATAGACCCAGCGGCCCGAGCCGAGCGCCCACCTTTCGAGAACAATAGCGAAAATGACTAAAGCGGCGTACAGAATCCAGCGGCTTTGTCTCAAGTACGCGAATCGGAAAAACGGATACGCAAAAATCGCAATCACCGCCGCGTCAAAGAGCGCGGCGCGCAGAAGAATCAGATTCGTAATCTCCCCGCCCTGATACGAAAGATACAAAACAGAATGTAACTCTTCCCAAACAAAATTCAGAAAAACCGCGGCAAGAAAAATGTATATCAGATTTCTTGTCATGTTCTTTCACCGCCTATTTGCCGCCCGCCAATATTCCTACATTCCTAGGAATGTAGGAATATACCACTGCCCTGCTCGCGCAACTTTCGCTAAAAATTTTCTGATACCCCGCTTGGCGCTGCGCTACCGACGCCCTGTTCCAAAAAACGATTGGACTAGGAGAGGTGCGCGGACACGAGTTTCGTCATCTCAAACATATTGACGACATCCTTGCCGCCGAAGACCTTCTTGAGTGCGGCATCCGCTTTGATATTGCGTTTATTCGCGGGGTCTTGAAGATTCTTTCCCTTAATATACACCCACAATTTCTTCACCACCTCCGACCGGGGCATTGGCCCATTCCCGACAACTGCGGCGAGTTCCGCGCTCACCGTAAGCGGCTTCATAAAAGCCGAGTTCTCTTTTGCCATATTCTCGTTTATTACTTAATAAAATTGGCTCCTGTAACTTATTCTATACTACCACAACCGAAAGGCAAACGCTATTGTTTGCAGACACGCTGTGCCGTTCCTTGCATTACGCACTACTTTTTTGCGGCTTTCCGCGGCTTTTTAGTGCCGCGTTTGGCAGAAGAAGTTTTTCCTCCTTTCGCCGCTCCCGCCTGCGAATGGGCGCCGCCCATGCGCGCAACCACTATATCCAATTTTGCGTTCATCGCATCCATCTGCCGTTTGAGGTCATCAAGCCGTACGCCCGCACCCTGCGGCGCGGGAGAAAAAGCCGAGGAAGCGCCGCGCTTCTGAAAATCGCGCCCCTCCGCGCGCGGAGAGTTATCTCTCCTTTTCATAAAACACTCTTTGCAATATACAGGCTTGTCGCCGCTCGGACGAAACGGCACCTCGCACGGTTTATGGCAATCTGCGCAGGTGGCCTTAAACATCTCCGCCTGTCCCCCGTCTCTCCCTCCTCCCCGCCTAAAATCCCGCCCGCCCTGTCCCCCAAAATCCGGACGGCGAGTCCCTCTGTCATCAAACCGCCGCGTATTTTTATTCCCCCCAAACCCGTTTGATTGTTGTTCGCTCATATAATCAACTCTTAGTAGTAAACCCAGCACCTTGACCACAGGGTGCCTGCCTGCCGAAGGCCTCGGCGCAG
>CAYJWA010000039.1:0-7678 GCA_964373775.1 uncultured Candidatus Saccharibacteria bacterium
ATATTATGCCCTTGACAAAAAACGGCCAGCGCAAGTTGGCAAGGATACAAACTAGAAAAATCGTGTGGGAAGAGGATGAAGCCGTTGCGGCATACTTGCGTTCCATTGGCGAATATGCAGTGCTTTCTCCGCAGGAAACCGTTCAATTGTGTAAAAAATTTAAAAAAACCAAAGACCGCCGTATTCTGGAAGAGATTCTTTTACACAATCTGGGTTATGTGGTTTCTGTGGCAAAGAAATATATTGGACAGGGGCTGAGTTTCCTTGAGCTCATTCAGGAAGGGAACATTGGTCTCATGAAAGCAATAGAGCGGTTCAAGCCAGAGCTTGGGTATCTGCTTACCACATATGCCTGTTGGTGGATACGGCAATCAATTACGCGAGCGCTCGCTAATCAGGCGCGCACGATAAGGATTCCCGCACACGCGCTCGAGCGAAGATGGAAGGTATTTCAAGTACGCGATGAACTCGCGGAAGAACTTGACCATGCGCCGTCAGTGGCTGAGATTTCAGCAGCAACAGGTCTTGACGAGAAGTTTGTGAAGCAATGTTTCAATCTTGCCTATACGGTGCCGTTGAACGCCCCGTTTCCTTTGGATGGCGACGGCGGGGAAACATTTGGAGATACGATCCCCGATGAAAAGATAGCAGAGCCATGGTCAGGCGCGGAGCATTCGGCACAAATTCAATGTCTTGAGTGCGCACTCGCCACTCTGACGGATACGGAACAACAGGTGCTCCGGGACAGATTCGGCTTCTCCGCCGAGGGATTGGCGCTGACGCTTGAAGAAGTCGGAAAGAAGAATGGTGTAACCCGTGAGCGTATTCGTCAGATTGAGGCGAAAGCGCTTCGGAAGCTTCGCACACCCTCGCGGCTCCGGATGATTCTCGGAGAAGCAGAGCTCTCCTCCTCGGACCTTGACGGAAGCGCATGGGAAAATGCACTTTTTCGGTTTAGGAAACAGCGCCGCAAGCAAGGATTAAAGTCGTTCCTTTCTCTAGCGTAGCAAGGACTGCAGGATATGCAGTCCTTTTTCGTTTTTTTCCTAGTAAAAATTGAGAGCGGCACCGCAGGGCGCCTGCCTGCGGACCGCCCAGAATGACCCTGCGCGCCTGCCTGCCGAAGCCTCGGCGTAGGCAGGGAGCGCAGGGTATTTTATTCGTAGCCATTCGTCCTAGACCGTTCGACCAACGGTCGGACTAGGTATATTCGCATAATTCGTATATTAGTATGTTCATCTAATGAATGCCGCGCACAAACTCCTCATACCTTATCTCTTTTCGTCCTTCGGGAATGACACGTAGGATGTGAAGTGTGCCGCCTCGAAATTCGGCAGCTTTGATAAGAACGCGGATTGACGCAGATGGAGACGCGGATTGACGCTGATTCTTTTTTATATCTGCGTGCATCTGCGTTTGTTTTTTTAATCTGCGTGCATCTGCGTAAAAGTAGGTGCCGACAGAACCCTCAAATGCCCGGATTTTGAGAAAGTTTTGATAGGGGTCAGCGGAAAGGTCAATTTCACCGTCAGTTTTGGTGAACTTCCTCGTGTAGGTCGCTTTGCTCTCATCTTGCGGTACGGATTGGATCTTTCCGGCGCTCCAATCCTGCATCGTCTGCGCAAGAAGCGGACCTGCCGCGAGAGTGTAGAGGGCACGCAGCTCCGGAGCGCTCGGGGGCCAGTTTGGTACGGTTACCGGCTTCTGTGCGAGGAGCGGCCCGTGGTCGAGCTTCTCGTCAATGAGCATGAGCGAGATGCCCGTATTACGGTCGTCTGCGAGTATCTGGGATTCCACCGGCGAAGCGCCGCGGTACTTGGGGAGCAGGGAATAGTGGATATTGAGAGCGCCGTGTTTTGGGATATCAAGTATATGTCTCGGCAAAATCGCACCATACGCCACAACAATAAAGAGTTGCAGGTTGTATGTTGTAAGTTGTTGGTTGAAAACAAAATCAAGTTTCTCCGGCTGCAGGAACTTGATTTTGTTTTTCTGCGCCCAGCGTTTGACCGGCGGGGGAGTGAGAGCCATCTTTCGTCCCTGCGGACGGTCGGGTTTGGTGACGATAAGCGAGGGCACAAGGTCGTGCCGCTTTAGATCATCGAGTATATCAGCAGAGAGCTGAGGACTGCCGAAGAAAACAAATTTTATCTTCACAGAAAATAACATTAACCATTAATCTTTCAGCCTTCATCCGTACCATTAAGGATTCTGATGCGGGGGTAATTCCTTCAAATCCGTTGCTTTGTCCGTGAACAGCACCCCGTTCAAATGGTCGCATTCGTGTTGGAAAATCTGGGCGAGGAGTCCGGACGCTCCGCGCGTGAATCTCGCGCCGTGCTCATCATATGCTTGCACTGTGGCTTTTTTCGCGCGGTTGATTTTTCCATAGAGGGGGCGAACGGAAAGGCACCCCTCGTCAATCACTGCTTTATCGCCGGACAGTTTGGCAATCGTTGGATTGATAAAAGTGAGATACCCTGCCTTCTTTTTCAATTCTTTTATGTTTACCTCGGCGCGTTCTTTCAGGTCCTTGGAAAGTTGAAGCGCTGCTTTTGAGACGATAAAGATGCAGAGGGATACTCCTATCTGCGGAGCCGCGAGCGCCACGCCGTCATCTTGCGTCGCCAGCGCCGCGCGCATATCCTTCAGGATTTTCTTTACCCTCGCGCTTTTAATCTCGACAAGCGGCACCTCCGCCGCCTTCTTGCGCAGAACCGGCGCGTCTTTTTGGAGTATGGGAATCATGTGCGTTTTGTCATCCTCGTGTTCTTAAGTATACCGAAAAACTTTTTGCTGAAAGAGTCGCCTCGTTCGCACTCCTTGAATAGCCAGTAGAGATCGCCTTGTTTGACATGCGCCACGAGGCCGTTTATTTGCCTCCATATTACTGGTTTGAATTTTGTGCCGACTCGCTCAAGGTTTATTTTATCCACAAACCGCTGTATCAGCTCTTGTCGTTCGCTCGTGATTCTGAGGGGAGTTTTCCGCTGCTTGAGAGCGTTGAGGTAGTTGTTGGGGAGGTCCATACGACCAGTATATCCCTAAAATATCGAATACCAAATCTCGAATTTCGAAAAATAACTAATTTCGAATATTGAATATTTAAGATTCGATATTTTTCGATATTCGGTATTCGAAATCTGATATTTCCTTAGAGCGACCTTAAGATTTTAATCCTCGCCCCTAAACCGTTCAGCCGCTCGATGATCCCCTCATACCCCCGATTGATGCTGTAGATGTTGCGGAGCACCGAAACGCCTTCGGCGGCAAGCATGGCGATAAGAATAATCGCGGCGGGACGGAGCGCGGGCGGACAGACCACCTCGGCGGCTTTAAGCTTTGTCGGGCCGGTGATGTAGATGCGGTGTGGGTCGGCGAGGAGCGTTTCGGCGCGGAGCTTATCCAATTCTTTGTAATGCACCGCGCGGCCTTCATAGACCCAATCATGAATGAGTGTGGTACCTTTGGCCTGCGTGGCAATCGCCGCGAAAAAGGGAAGATTGTCAATATTAAGGCCGGGATACGGCCGCGCCTCTATTTTATCGGGAAGCGCGGTGAGGCGGGAGGGAAAGGTTTTGAGGTCAACGAGATTGGTGCGCCCGTTCTCGGATGCGTACCGCTTCACAATCTTGTGCCTGAAGCCCATATGCTCCAGTTTTAGAAGTTCCAACTCAAGAAAATCAATCGGGGCGCGATTGATGCGAATGGACGAGCGGGTAAGAATGGCGGCGGTGATGAAAAACATCGCCTCAATCGGGTCTTCGGAGAGTGCGTACGAGTAGTTCTGATTGATTTCCGAGACGCCGTGGACGGTAAGCGTTGTGGTGCCGATTCCCTCAATTTTTATACCCAAACCTTCAAGGAAGAAACACAGTTCCTGCACCTGATAGTTTGCGGAAGCGTATTTGATGACGGAAGTTCCGGGAATGAGAGCGGCGGTCATCAGCGCATTTTCGGTAACCGTATCGCCGGATTCGTACAGTATAACTTCTGCAGGATGCAACTCCTTTTGCTTCACAAGATAGTCCTTGGAACGGGTTTTGATGTGCGCGCCGAACTTCTGCAGGGCGATGAGATGCGGACGAACATCGCGACTGCCGAGACGGCAGCCGCCGGGGTGGGGAAGCAGGAAGCGCTTTGCGCGGTGAAGGAGGGGGCCAAGGAGCATAATGACGCTCCGGGTCTTGCTTGCCGACTCAATGTTCATACCGGCGAGGTTGAACCGTTCGGGCACCTGTATTTCAACATTGTTTCCGTTCCACTTGAGCGACACACCGATGCTCTGGAGCGCCTCAATGACTCTGCTCACCTCTTCGATATGCGGCACATTTCGCAACGTGGTAACGCCGCGGCTCAAGAGAGACGCGCAAAGGAGTCCCACCGCGCCATTTTTGGAGGCATGCGTCGTTACGGTACCCCGCAGTTTCTTTCCCCCCTCTATCTCAATGTTGAGCGAACGGTCGGAAAGCTTCAGAATATCGCGGTTCAGCGCCGCGCTGATTTTGGAAAGCGTCTCGGTGGAAAGATTCTGCTCCCCGTTTTCAAGCCGCGCCACGGCGCTTTGGCTGGTTTTGAGCTTCTTCGCAAACTCGGACTGCGAAAACCCGCGCTCCTCGCGGAGGTCGCGGATAAGGGCGCCGATGTGCTCTAAGCGAGCGGATGCCATGGCGAAAGTATAGCAGATAGAGCACATGAGACGCAACCTCGTATATCATAAATGTGATACCTCATGTATTGTTTTAGCGAATACCTACGGCCGTAGGTATTCGCTACATAGGGAGAAGGAATAACTGCGCGCGCGGTAAGCAGTGATGGTACGTTTTCCTTTTGATTTGTAACGGAACAGAGGCGCGCGGAGGGGGAAGATAATTGTCCCGTTACTTTTCATCCGGTGTGCGGCTTGCGGGAAACAATTCTTGCAATTCGCGGAACGCCGAGGCGCTTTCTCGCGTAAAGAGGGTAATGGCGGCGCCAAGTTCCTGAAATGGCCCGGAACGGGCAGCTCCGCTTTTTTCTTCCGCGGTTTCTTTCGCGAGCCGCGTCGAGAAGGGCAGGATCCACAAAAGCGCGATAATACCGGTCGCGCAGACCGAGATGATGACTGTCATTCGCCGTCTCGCCCGTTCCGGCTTTCGGCGCAGTTGTGAGAGAAACGATGTCACAGGAATCCTTAATCCTTCACCTTTAATCTTTAACCATTAAGGATAAAGGATTAACGGTTACGGATTGAAATTATTGTGTTGGCTTCAACACAATAATTTCTTCTTCTTTTCCTTCCAGCTCCTTTTTCTTGACCGTAAGTTTCTCCACGGGCGCAAGTTGTTTTTCTCCCGCCTCCTTGAGAAACACTTTCAACGCGTCCTTTTCGCCCTGTCCTTCATAATGAATGGGGATAATAAGGCGCGGCTCAAGAGAGACCGCGAGCGCGTGCGCATCTGCGGGGGCGAGAACGCCGCCCCCTCCGATGGGCAGGAAAAGAATGTCAATTCCGTCAAACGCCTCTTGAACGCGTTCCGGCAGTTCTCTGTTCGTGAGTGCGCCGAGAAAACAGAGCCGCATTCCTTCCAGCGTTACCAGATAGACGGTGTTGATTCTTTTTTCTCCACCGTAGCGGGACTCGGTTGCGAACCCCCGGATGGTAATGTCTTTCACTTCGTACTCGCCTGGTCCGTTGATTACAAACGGCGCACGGCCTCCGTGCGCAACGGTTTCCATGCCGTTGCAATCGGGGTGATTCAGGGTGGAGAGCGCAATGTCCGCGCCGAACCGCGCCGTCTTTAATTTTGAGTCCCTCGCCGGAGGATTGAAAGCCAATACGGTGTCGCCAAACTGCACTTTCACAAACTCTCCGCCGAGATACGAGATTATCATAACATATAGCATATAGCGGTTAGCGGTTAGAAGCAAGAGTTTGTTTTGCTTTGCATTGTTGCCTTTTCGTGTATAATGCCGTAATGCCTGTCCTCGCGGAGTACGCGAGGATGCACGCGGTGTCTAACAAGGCATTTATTAGTTTTTCGGGAATAACCTTTTTAAAATACGAACAACGAAATCAAGACAAAATACGAAACTAAGAAGCGGGACGAAACCATTGCAGCTATCTGTTTCCCCTTTTCGTATTTCGTATTTTTATTCGCAGTTCGTATTGCTGAAAGCTTCCCGTCCCCCCTAATGAACATTTTACATAGCATTACGCAGAAGGTACTCGGAAGAAAAATACACGACTCTGTAGGCGCAGAAGGCAACGAAGCTCATCACGCAGGTACGGAAACCGTCTTAACAGCGGATGCGCACTCCACGGACATTGTTGGTGAGACGCTTTCAAGCCCTCCGCTTCCGACCGAGACGCAAATAAAGGACTCGCGCAAAACCGATAGTATTACTCGTTCGCGGGAGCATAGCGCTTTTGAAGAAGAACCCGCCGCTCCCAAGCGCGACAGCGTGATGGCGCGGCTTCTTCCGGCAACCGGGAATCCGCCGGCGCTTGGCGACCTTATTGAGGGAACAGTCATTGCGTCTGTCGCCGGCAGGGTTTTTGTGGATTTGCCTCCGTTTGGAACAGGCATTATGTACGGTCGCGAGTATCAAAATGCCCGCGATGTCATTCGGAAGATCAATGTCGGAGACAAGATTGCCGCAAAAGTGGTGGATGTAGAGAATGAAGACGGTTACATTGAGCTCTCGCTCAAAGAAGCGCGGACGGCGCTCGTCTGGAGCGAGGCGGAAACGGCAATCAAAGAGAAGAAGGAGTTTGAACTTACGGTGAAAGAAGCGAATAAAGGCGGCCTTATCTTGGAGTGGCAGGGAATCCTCGGTTTCCTTCCCGCGTCCCAGCTGAAGTCCGAACATTACCCCCGCGTGCCCGAAGGGGATAAAGACAAGATTCTTGAGGAATTGCGCCGGCTCGTGGGCGAGCGGCTCTTGGTAACGATTATCTCCGCGCTTCCGAAGGAGGGGAAACTCATCTTCTCGGAAAAAAGCACGACAGAAAAAGAACGCGAAAAAATTATTGGTAAGTACGCGGTCGGCGACGAACTCCAGGGTTCGGTTACGGGTCTTGTTGATTTCGGCGCGTTCGTCAAGGTTGAGGAAGGGCTGGAGGGTCTCGTGCATATTTCAGAGCTTGATTGGGCGCTGGTGGAAGACCCGCGCCGCCTCTACAAGGTGGGGGATGTGGTGCGCGTGAAAATCATTGAGATTAAGGAGGGGAAGATTTCGCTTTCCATCAAGGCGTTGAAAAAGAATCCGTGGGTTGAAGCGGGGGCAAAGTACAAGAAAGATGATGTGGTGAAAGCAGTTGTCATCAAGTTCAACAAACACGGCGCGCTTGCCTCCATTGAGGAGGGAGTCGCGGGGCTCGTGCATATTTCCGACTTTGGGGGTGAAGAACGGCTCCGCGCGAATCTGGAACTCGGCAAGACCTATCCATTCAAGATTACCCTCTTTGAGCCGACACAGCAGAAGATGACGCTCTCGTTTGCCGGCGAGAAAAAGTAGAAGACGCGGAACAAGCGCGGACCCGTGGATGCTCGTACAAAAAATAAGGCGCCCTCCGTGAGAGCGCCTTTTCGGCGAGATGACCTGAATGTTTGCCTATGCCGCCGAAGCAGAGGAGTCCACCCCGCCGGAAAGACCTGCGAGAACTTTTTGTTTTGGGTTTGTCATATCCTTTTTC
>CAYJWA010000040.1:0-7439 GCA_964373775.1 uncultured Candidatus Saccharibacteria bacterium
AGTTTCCTTCCGGTCAAAAAAACGGGTTAGGGTTAGGGTTAGGGTTAGGGTTAGGGTTAGGGTTAGGATTAGGATGCCGGAATAGGTTAGGGTTTGGGTTAAGAATCACGGAGCCTCTCCTAACCTTAACCTTTAGACCAATCCGGCTTCTTAAGCTTAACCTAATCACTGACAGTTGTCACAGATAATCTTTTCCTGCGGGTCTTCGGGGCCATTTACTCCGCTGCCAACCGCAACCGAGCTGAATCCGCGGCCAGAGGGTACCGCGGCGGCTTTCTCCATCGCGTCTGCCTTGGCAAGAACTTGTTCTACCGTCAATGCCGATGTTGCCGCGGCTCCTGCGGTATTCGCCCCCGCCGACATTACCGCAACCTCGGAAGTCACGGATGCGTCAGACATCTTGGCAATATCGGGACTGGGACGCGGAGTCATAAGCGGCGGCTGAAGCTTCGTGATGCCGCCGAATGCCGCGGGAGCCCCCTCTTTCTTAAATGCCGCGGCGAAACCGACCTTACCCAGTTTCTCCGCCTTGTTCACACGGACGGTGGATTGTTCCGCTGTGTGCCGCGGCTTCATGTGAAGGTAGTAAGTGGTTTTCACCCCTTTCTCCCATGCGCTCTGGTAAATCTTCATTGTCTCGTCAATGTCGCGCGTCTCCAGATACATGTTGCGCGAAAGCGCTTGGTCAACCCATTTCTGCGCCCGTGCCGCAACCTCAATGAACGCATGAGGCGAGGTGGTAAACGAGGTCTTATAAATCCTCTTGATGTGCTCCGGAATCTCCGCGATGTCTGATATGTCTCCCTGCGTTTCAATAATCTCGTCGCGCACCTTCTCCCAGAGCCCCATGTTTTTCAAATCAAGCACGAGATTGTGATTGATGTCCAAGTACTTCCCGGAAATCTTGTTGCGCGAGAAAACTTGAGCGAAGCGCGGGTCAATCCCCGGCGTCGTCCCTGCGACAAGCCCAATATTCGCGTTCGGCGCCACGGCCATTAGAGTCGCGTTCCGCATCCCTCTCTTTACCTTTGCGCGAAGAAGGTCCCAATTCAACCCGCGGTGCCGGCTCTCTTTGGAAACCGTAAGCGGAGCTCCGCGGTCGCGTTCAAGCGCAGACAGTGTGTCAATCGGCACAAGACCCTGCGACCAGCAGGAGCCGGCAAAATGCTGATAACTCCCCCGCTCCTCTGCGAGGTTCGCGCTCTCGTCAATCGCCATGTAGCTCACGAACTCAAAAATCCGGTCGGCAAAATCCGCTGCGTGAGCGCTGTCGTAGGCAAGCCCGAGCTTCTCCAATGTATCCGCAAACCCCATGACGCCAAGACCAACGGCGCGGTTTTCGCGGTCGCTCGCCTCGGCTTCTTTAACAGGCAACACATTGATGTCAATGAGATTGTCCAACTGGCGCACCGCGAATCGCACCGAGATTTCCAGCCGCCCCCAGTTGATTTCTTTGTTATGCACATGCGCGGCGAGGTTGATGGAGGCAAGGTTGCAAACGGCAATATGCTCCTTGTCCTGCGGGAGCGTAATCTCGGTGCAGAGATTGGACATATGAATCGTGCCGGTGTTGTTATTGAGCGCGCGAAGGTTAATCGCGTCTTTCCACGTGAGCCACGGATGCGAGGTCGTCTGGAGCGAGACGAGAATCTGACGAAATTGCTCGCGAGCGGGGACTTTGCGAAAGACGCGCAATTTCCCGGCCTCCGCAAGCCCGATATACTCGTTATACCGCTTGGTAAAGGCCTCCCCGTAGAGTTCGTTCAAGTCCGCAGTCTCCTTCGGGTCAAACATATACCAATCCCCGCCGCCCGCGACGCGGCGCATAAACTCATCGGAGAGAAAGACGGCGGTGTTAGCGGTGCGCATGCGCAGATAGTCGTCGCCGGCGTTGTGCTTCCAGTCCAAAAATTCGGGGAAATCATAGTGCCAATTCTCCAGGTAGAAACAGAGCGCCCCTTTCTTCTTGCCGCCCCGCTGGACGGCGCGAATCGCGGTGTCAATAATCTTCGCAAACGGCGTCGGGCCGCTTGATGTCGTGTTGTTGGAGGAGAGTGGCGACCCCGCGGCGCGCAGTTTCGTGATGGAGGCGCCGATGCCTCCGCTCGCCTTGGAGAGCTTTATCACATCTGCGACTGATTTGGCGATATGCTCAATGTCGTCATGAATCTCCAAAAGAAAACAGTTGGAGAGTGCGGGGCGCGGCGTGCCGGCATGGATATTGGTGGAGCCGCCGGCGAGGTATTCCAGCCGCGACATGCGGTCGTAAAACTTCTTTGCCCACTCGGTCGGGTTCTTCTCGTTGTAGGAGAGCCCCATCGCGATGCGCATGAAAAAATACTGCGGCGTTTCGCGGGGGTTTTGCTCTTTGTCTTTAACCGCATAACGATTGAGAAGCGAGGAGAGTCCCGCGTACACAAAGAGTTCGTCCCGTTCAATATCAAGCGCATTCGCGAGCCGCTCCAAGTCGTAGCACTCCTTCATGCGAGGGTCTAAGAGTCCTTCAGCGACGCCTTGCGTGATGTAGCGGATAAACCTGTCGCGGTGCATCTTCTCAAGCGTCTCTTCTTTATTCTCAAACTCCCCGACCACGCGGCGGTACACGGTCTTCAAAAGAAGGCGCGTGGCAACTTTGTCGTATTCAATATCCTCTTTGACATTCTGGATAGCGGCGTTAATGGTCGCCTGATCCATCTCCTCGGTCGTGATGCCGTCGTAAAGCGTTAGCTTCGTCTCGGTGGCAACCTGCGTCACCATTGAAATCGGGTCAGAGAGTCCCTGGCAGGCGCGTTCAATGGAGCGGTTGATTCTGTCCGCATTAAAGGGCTCCCGTGTTCCGTCTCGCTTGGTGATGAAGATTTCCATATTTGAAAAAATCTCGAAATTCGAATATCGAAATTCGAAACAAATTCTAATACCAAAAAACTAAATTCCAAACGTAATCGTTTTGAATTTGAGATTTTGAATTTAAAGATTGTTTCGGATTTCGGATTTCGTGCTTCGAATTTGGCTCCATTGTATCACCCAATCTTCCTTTGCAAGAGGGAAAAGAGCTGGGGAAAAGGGTTAGACCACAATGAAGAGGCCCCTTGCAAGAGACGCCGTGACAATTCAAAACTATGGTTGACAAAAAGTATTGACAAGCATACCATTGCTTTGTGCATTGACAGTAGCTCATCGCATGAGCGATAGCTGTCGGCCCATCCTCTTGTGAGGATGGGTGCCGCCGTAACAACGGACACATTGGCGAACTCGCTGTGGAAGCGAAGTCGATTATCTGCCTATAAAGTACAACGGATAAAAAACAGTGTTTTCGTGGAGAGGCTTCAGGCGAATCCTTGATTGTTCCGGCGGCTTTTCTTTTTTCTATTTCTTCTGCCCTCTGTTCGCATTTCGTATCTGTTTTGTAATTGAGGAGCGAAGGCGACGAAATACGAGAAGCAGTAATGTATTCGATTGTCTACAAACTCATATTCCGCACCACTTCGGCATCTACGACAAGTACATTTTGCAGGGTTTTCTCCTCCTCGCGGAGCGCGCCGTAAAAACGGACCGCGTCGCCCGCGACGAACCGCGCGAGTTGCGCGGGAGCGCGATTCTTCTTGAGCACCTCGGTCTTTTCAGACACCATAACCGTGTAGTCGGCGCCGCCAACAGTCACAATCAGCGTGGCGGGGAGTTGCGCCGCGCGCGCTTCGTTGAGTACTCCCTCGTAATTGCGCGGCGCGAACTCGTTTCTCGGCTGAAACACAATGAGTTCCTGTGCCGTCAGTATGTTGCTTGCGTAGTCATAGGTGCCGGCCGCGCGGGGAATCGCGTCTCCTCGTTGCAGCAATCCGAACGGAATAACGACCGCGCCCTTCCGTATTGTTGAGGAGGACGCCATGCGAACCGAAATGGTCTGATTCTGCGGAGTCCGGAGCAGAAAGTTCAACGGATTAACTTCCGTAACCACGCCAAGAAAGACGGCGGACTCTTCCTGCAGGGACCAATCCTTGATGCTCTTTGCCGTCAGCCCGAAAAAATCAGAACCCACAAAAAACTCGCCCTCCACATCCAAGTAGTCGCCCATTCTTATATCAGAGACCCGCGCGTTTCCGCCGTAGCGCTTCGTAACCTGTGTTCCGGCATCCGTCTTCATGGTCCAGCGAAGCGGCATCGTTCCCCACTTGGTCGTGAGGAACAAAGTAGTATTGAGAATCTGGTCAACTTTTGCGCTCCGCACCGCCATAGTCCCATCCGGCCTGATGTGCACTTCCGGCTTCCCTGCCCCCACACTTCCGGGATTATAGTCAGTCAGCAACGCAAGCGCAAAAAAGGGAAGGAGTGCAACCAACAACACAAAAAAAATGGCTGTCTTCATTGAGAAAGAGTGTAGCATAGAGCGTCTCTCTTATCCATAACCCTTGGCTTCGAAAAATTGACTTCCTCTATATACGGTTATAGTATATGGTGGTAAGAAACTGTTATAATTAAAGCTGTTATACTTAACAACATGACTAACCCCGCACACAACAACAATTTAATAAAGAACGCGGATATTCAGAGAATTGCCGAGGAGGGCGCAAAAATCTATGCCCGCATTAAGGTTAATTATGACCCGAAAGAAAAAGGGAAATTTTTAGCCATTGATATCGGAAGCAAAAAAGCGTATGTAGGAAGCACGAGCGCAGGGGCTTTGGAATTAGCGAGAAGCAAACACCCAAATAAAATCTTTTATGTGGTAAAAATCGGTTTTGATGTTGCAGAAACAATGGCCAAGTCCTTTATTGATAATCACAAAAGGTAAAAATGGTTCGCGGCGAATTTTACGAAAACATTCCGCTCGTTAAGATTATTGTGGCATGGGGTCAATCTGTCCAGACCCCGTATTTTATTTTGGATACGGGATTCACCGGCGACCTCCAGGTAACACCGAAAATCGCCACCGAACTTGGATTACAAGTTACCGGCGTTACGCAGGCAAGAATCGCAAATGGCGATGTAATAAATGTTCCCGTTGCTCTGGCGCTCGCCTCAATGGAAGGCGCGACAAATTACATCAATGTGTTGATATCGGAAAGTATGCCGTTGGCGGGAATAAGTTTTCTAACAAAGTTTGGATATAAAGCCACTGTGAATTGCAAATATAGAACCGTGGTTCTTGAAATCTCCGTTTAAGATTGAGAATGTGTTCCGTGTCAGTTCAGCGCTGTGCCCGTCCGTAGTTCGCCGTTGCGGACGGAGGCGGGTCCTTGCCTGCCCCGTGGGAGCGAAGCGATTTTACCCAGCACCAACGGAAGTTTGTGCTAGGTTTAAAGCGTGTGGAGGTCTAACCTCAACAAGACGACGGACTGGGGTCAATTCCGTGTTACTTTACAAAGAACGCATAGGAAAAGATGAGCGCGGACAGAACCATCCCGGCGCTAAGAAGGAGCGCGGCGCCGAGGATTGCATTGCGGAAGTTGTTAGAAAGCGGAGGCAAGGGAGTAGCTGAAAGTTAAAAGTTGCAAGTTAAAAGCTGAAAGCTGAAGGGGCTGAAAGAAGTATCTACCTTATTGTACCTGTCGTTGCCTGCGCGCACAAATGGCCTGCACCGCGAAGCCGACAAGAATACCGAGTATGGCGCCGCCTAAAATATCCGTGGGGTAGTGAACGCCGGCGGCGACCCGAGCAACTCCATTGAGTATGCTCGCGGCAAAAAACATCCACCCCCACCGTTTGTTATGGAGATACACGATTGTAGAGAGCGCAAAGAAAAACGCCGCGTGCCCGGAGGGAAAGGAGTAGCTTGTTTCGTTAAGCAGAGCGACGATGGCGTGGTTATCCACAAACGGCCTCGGGCGATGCACAAAAACCCGAATCACTTCAACGCCTATGCGCGCGACAACTCCTGCGCCAATTCCTTCGACGATGAGTCTTATCCTCTCCCACTCTTTAGAGGGGGAGAATGAGAGGGGGTGCGTCCCACGCTTGAACGCGAAATACAAAAATCCTACGGCTACGAGGTATGGAAAATACTGCGCAAAGAAAACAATCGCGCCGTCAAGCGTCGCGGTGCGCCCCGCAATGCCGTTAAAAAAGTGCGCGATGCTGACATCAACTTGCATGATTATGCTCTATTATAGCGGGCGCAAAGGTAAAGGGAAAGAGCGTCTATCCTCCCTCCCCGTAGCAACCAACGACACCGGGGGGAAAGGGTCAAAAAGGGAAAGGGGTCAGGTACCTTTATCAACAATCACCTTGCTCAACTCGGTCTGGAATCAGTGTGGAATAAAGTATCTGATCCCCTTCCCCAAGTGATTAACGAGGGCGGTCTGTAAAACCGCTGGCACTGCCTACGCAGGTTCGAATCCTGCCCGACGCATTGCATTAAAAAAGCACTGACTAAAATCTCTAGCCAGTGCTTCCGGTCTCTCATTCCGGGAGTTTCCCAATGCAAATCAATGCACCAGGGTAACAACGTCTATTTTCCATCCGCGAGGGTATAGTCGTCGGTTTTGAGGAAACACGAAGGCGATAGGCGAGTTTCCATCTCCGGAACTTATCATTGATGGTGGTAAAACTGTACATCTTTCCCATCCCAATAAACTCCAATACCGTTTCTGCTCGTGCGGGTGTATTTTTGTGGTCTCGAAACCACTCAATGGTAGGAAGTTGGTAACTTTCCCATCTCACTGAAAGTATTTTCCCCCAATCTTCCTCTTTCAGTTCAACTGCTTGCACCCGTTCATTTTCCAGTTGCTGAATGGTTTTGCGGTCAGGATTTTTTCGTAAGGATATAGGCCACGGCAACTTAATCCCGATTTTCTGAAAAGCGTCTCTGATTTCTATATAACTGGACGGTCCCGCATTGCGCCATTTTCCAAAATCTTCGTATTTTTGATTTTGTAAAAAATCGCCGGCTACAGCACACCCGTTATTGATGAGCAAATTCAGGGGACGACCCGACAATCCAAGTGTGTGTACGGATATACTAAGAATGCGAGGTTCGATATCCACGATGTTTGCGCATATGCCGCCTTCACCTTCTGGTAGCTGTACGATCCCGTGGACCATCCTCTCTATTTCTTTCACAATGCGAAGTTTGAATAGCAACCGTTCTCCTTTCTGTAAAAGACCTTGTTTTCCCGCCCACTGTGCCAGTGTTATTTCTAGCATTCTTGCTTTATCTTCTAGCAGTTCTTTTCTGTTCATTTGTTACTCTTTCTGTAAAAAGTCCGCATATATCATAGCAAGCATATACAATAAGTCAATGATTTGTATGAGTCCACCACATATGGCACTCCGGCTCTGCTAATGTGGAGACAATATGTCGCAACGGGGACACGAGTCCAAACGACCAGTGGGGACGGCGCGTGTTGTACCACAGGTTTTGTGGACACCTGATGTCTACAGTTTTTCACTTGACAGCAAAAAACCCGCGCGGCATTATCAATTCAGAGAACAGAACCAACAAA
>CAYJWA010000041.1:0-7115 GCA_964373775.1 uncultured Candidatus Saccharibacteria bacterium
AACAGAACTACAGAGGGATAGTATGGTGGTAACATGCAAGCGCTTTTCTCAACCCTTGTCCCAAAGGAGATAAATGACTGCATTACTGTCGGCAGCAGGGTCACGGTGCGATTTCCGAACGGGCCTACTCGCGTCTTCACCATTACCGATCAAACCAAGGAAGTTGCTCCAGATAAAGGCGTTATCTCGGACCAGTCCCCGCTCGGCGCAGCGCTTCTCGGAAAAACTGTCGGGGATCACGCGAGGTTCGCTGTCGGTGTCCAGACATCTTCAGTAGAAATTGTGGAAGTGGAACCAGCAGGAAAAGAATAACGAGTTGAGCGTTATCGCAATTCATGCGAAGCTCGTTGATTCGTGGCAAGGTGGCGCAAGCCGCCCTTTTTTGTTATTGTTTAGGCCATCTCGTGTGCTTCTCTCGTCACATTTATGCCAGTTCTTGAAATCTCAACTTACTCGGTTCTCATCTGGATAATTGCAGTTATTATCGGCAGTTTTTCAACCGCGATTTTTTGGGGAAGCAAAAAATTCTCCTCACGAGTTTTCGCCGTCAGTATCTTTTTTGTTGCGCTATGGACAACGAATATGGGTTTCAATGTGGGAGCGAGAGACGAGACACTCATGTATTGGGTAACCAAAACCAGTTATGTCTGGGGGTTCATTATTTCTGGATGTTTTCTCTATTTTTGCATTTCCTATCCGAAGGATATACGACCGCCGAAAGCATTGGTGTGTGCTCTTGCAATTATTTTGTTTCCGCTTTCAGCCGTAACCCTGTTGACTGACTGGATTTCCGGCGATCCTTTTTTGGTGCCAGGAGTAAAGAACTTCGGATGGTACGACGGACCACTTTGGTTCCTGTTTGATATTCCCTTTTTTGGTTTTGTGTGCGCGGGTCTAATTATTTTGTTTAAGAAACTATCGCGCGCGACAGACCTACTTGAAAGAAAACATCTCAAAATAATGTTCTGGAGTTTGTTGCTTGGATTTATTCCTCCTATGATTACGGATGTTATTTTGCCGCGTCTTGGATATTTTGCTTTGACATGGATTGGACCCGTAAGCGGCATTATGTGGGTGTTTGTGGTAAGTTATGCAATAGTCCGGCACAAACAAATGAATGTTAAAATGGTATTTGGTCAGGCGATTATTGTTGCGATGCTCATTCTTTTTCTTGCGAACATTTTTACTGATTTGGGATTCGGTATTTTGGGAAGAATTGCGAATTTTATGGTTTTGGGGTTGCTCGGGCTGTTCTTGCTTAAAAGTATTCTTGATAATCAGTTACAAAAAGAAGAACTCATGGATTTAACTCAAAACTTGCAACAAAAAGTTGACGCGCAAACAAAAGATATACAGCGGGCATACGAAGTTGAGAAAAAAGCCCATGTTGATTTGCAACAATTAAACCAAAACAAAAACGACTTTATCATCATCACGCAACACCACTTGCGGACGCCTCTCTCTCAAATTCGGTGGTATGCGGATTCAATCAGGAACGGCTTGTACGGCACCGTGTCAGCCGAACTTGGTGCGGCAGTTTCGCGCATTGACACAGCATCCGAAAAACTGATTAAGACGCTCAACAATTTTCTTGAAGTAGTCCAGATGAAAATAGGCACAAAGATTTTCAACAATGGAACAATCACTTTGAAACCAATTATTGAGAAATTATTGGACGAATTTTCAAACGAAATCCAAAAAAGGAAGATCACTGTCACTTTTCCGGAGCAGGACTCGGCGTGGCCATCTATTCGAGCTGACGCTGAACGGATAAAAGACGCGCTCGCTATACTTATTGACAATGCGATACAATATAACAAAGAAAAGGGGAGCATTGATTTTGAATCGGAACGCGAGGGGAACAGATTTTTGCTCCGCATTTCCAACACCGGGCTTGGTTTAAGCAGGGAAGACAGCGCTCGTTTATTCAAACAAAGTTTCTTCAGGACAAAGGAAGCGCGTCGTGTGAATCCGACGGGTATGGGCGTGGGGCTTCTCGTGGCGAAAACGATTATTGAGGCGCACGGCGGAGAGATCCAATGTGAAAAAGTTATACGGGGTCTCGTTTCGTTTCTGGTGCGCCTACCAATTACTCACTGAAATATGCTAACGGCAAGTATACTTGTAGTGACGGCGATAGTTCTCTTTGTGTTTGCCGCGTATCGCGTACCCATCGGCTGGTGGGGGTCCCTTCTTTTTTTTGTTTCGGCACTGTTATGGCACGGAGGCGCTGTGGTGGAGGACCGTAGTAGCTCCTCAACTTTTCTTCTTGGAACCGTTTTGCTCCTCGCCGTCTTATTCGCCGTCTTTTCAATCCCTTGGTTCCGGCGTCTTCTTCTTGTTCGACCGGTGTATGCGACGATAAAAAGGCGATTGTCACGCTTGTCAGAGATAGAAAGACAGGCGCTGGAAGGGAGCGTTGCCGGATTTGAGCGGGGGTTCTTTTCAGGACACCCCGATTGGGAGGAGTTGCGAGCGCTTCCGAAGATACAATTGACAAAGGAAGAGAAAGAGTTTTTTGACGGTCCGGCGGAGGAGCTGTGTCGCATGATAGACGATTGGAAAATCCGCCGTGAGCACCGGAAGATACCGGAGTACATATGGGACTTTTCGAAGAAACACAAATTCCTCGGTCTGCGCGCCTCACGAGAGTACGGAGGGCTTTCCTTTTCGTTCCAGGCGCAGTCCATTATTCTTGGGAAGATCGCGTCGCGTTCTCTGGATACATCAACAATTGTCGGTGTATCAAATTCGCTTGGTCCCAATGAACTCATTGAAAAGTATGGTACGCAAGAACAGAAGGATACCTATCTGCCACGACTGGCGCTAGGGCAGGAGATACCCGCGTTCGCGATTACAAGTCCAACCGGCGGCACGGATGTTGCGGCAATGCGCGATGTTGGTTATGTGACATACGGCTATCACGACGGCAAGAAGACGCTCGGTATCCGTTTAACTTGGGATAAGCGATACATCACATTTGCACCGGACGCGACGCTTATTGTCTTGGCGTTTTACCTTTTTGACCCCGACGACTTGCTCAAGCAAGGAAAGGACATCGGAATTACGCTTGCTTTAGTGCCGTCTCGTCACCACGGTGTACGGATTGGGCGCAGGCATCTCGTGGGCGGCGCAGCGTTTCCAAACGGTCCCATTTGGGGGAAAGATGTGTTCATTCCCCTTGATTGGATTATTGGCGGCACAACTGGCGCAGGAAAGGGCTGGAAGATGCTTATGGAATGTCTGTTCGTTGGACGAGGCGTATCCCTGCCTTCCATGTCGGTTGCGAGCGTCAAAGCAATGCTGCGTTATTCAACAGCGTATGCGCGCGTCAGGCGACAATTTGGTAAACCGATCGGCATGATTGAGGGGGTAGAAGAACCGCTTGCGCGGCTCACCGAGATGGCATACCTCTCGGAGTCGGCTCGGGCGGTAACGGCAGCCATGGTAGATTGCGGTCAAAGACCGATTGCTATTGCTTCGCTTATGAAGTATCAGACAACCGAGTATGCGCGGCGCGCGATAAATGAAGCCATGGATATTCACGGGGGGCGTGCTATCTGCGACGGCCCCTCAAATTATCTGCAGGCAACCTATCAAATGGCGCCCGTTGGTATTTCGGTTGAGGGAACCAATATTGTCACGCGTTCCCTTATTACTTTCGCTCAGGGGATTTTAGGTTCGCATCCATATTTTTTCAGGGAAATGGATAGTTGCAGTGATCTGGATCAGAGGCATGGTTTAGCGGTATTTGAAACCGCATTTCTCGCGCATATTTCGTTTTTTCCTTCTAATATATGCCGTTCATTTTTCCATAATATAACAGGCGGTATTTTTGGTTATGCTCCCAAAGGTATCCCCCGTGGAGTTGCGAAATGGTATCGCCAACTGTGGCGGTATAGCACCAGCTTCGCGCTTGTTGCTGATACTACCGCAGTATTCTTAGGGGGGCGGCTTAAGAAGAAACAAAAGCTTGGTGGACGGTTAGCGGATGCTCTTTCAGAACTCTACTTTCTTTCTTGTGCCTTAAAACGGTACGAAGATGACGGGTTTCCCACAAGCGACCTCTCCATTGTTCGTCTCTGTACGATTAACGGGTTGTATCGGCTGCAATACGCGCTTGCCGGAGTCGTACGCAATTTCCCTAACGCATTTATGCGGCTGCTTCTTACCAGTGTTGTCTTTCCTTTTGGGGCGAGGAGGGTACCGGCAGCCGACGACTTAAGTCACGAGGTTGCCGCACTTATGATTGAGTCGGGGGAGTCACGAGACCGACTGACCCGCTACATATATGTCTCAAACTCTAGAAATGATTCCGCGGGGATTCTTGAGATTGCGTTTCGTAAACATGTTGAGGTTGAACCTGCTCTAAAAAAGCTGGACTGGGCAGTCCGTTCTCGGGTCATCCGGAGGTATCACGGAGCCGATTGGATTGGTGAAGCGGAGCGGAAAGGAGTCCTGACAAAAGAAGAAGCGGCCGCCGTGAGAGAGGCAGAGGCATTGGCCGAGCAGGTCATCGCTGTTGACGACTTTGATTCGGATAACGCTGCGAGTCATACATATTAGCGTGACAGTGTTTTATGCCATGAATCATCAGATGAGTAACATGCTTGATAAAACAGTTTTACTAAGTGGCGGCACCGGGGTCCTTGGCCGGTTTCTTGCTTTTGAATTGTTGCGACACAATGTCCATCTTATCATGCTTGTCAGAGGCGAATCTGTTGAGGCGGCAAGAGCTCGGGTCCAAGATACTATTGATTTTGGCGGAAGCAGGGTTGAGGTATTTCGAGCAGAACTCACCGAAGAGCACCTCGGGCTTTCAGAACCGGAATATAATGACATTGCCAGCCGGACAACGCATATCTTGCACGCCGCAGCATCAGTTCGATTCAATTTACCCCTCAAAGTGGCCCAACTTTACAATATCAAGACGACGGAGCAAATGATCGGCTTTTCTGAAAAATGCTCTAAACTTGTTCGGTTTGGTTTTGTCAGCACGGCGCTTGTCGCAGGTAACCGGTCTGGGTTTATCTTGGAAGATGAGTTCGAACATACCGCAGGTTTTAAAAATACCTATGAGCAGGCAAAATACGAGGCAGAAGCCGTCGTACGCACAAGTGTCGCTCAATTGCCAGTCATAATATTCCGTCCGCCACTTATCCTCCCCCCAATAGCACAAAATGCCTACACTCCAAGGAGCTATACGAATGCTTTATACCTCGGGATGAGTTTGGTGATTGACGGGGATCTTTCATTCCTACCAGGAACTATGGATAGCGTCGTAGATGTTTTAGATAACGAAACAGTTGGTGCGAGGATTGTGCAATTGATGTTGAAGCCTTCTCTTGCATACATGGTGTATCATATCACTAATGGGAAATATGCCCCGAGTGTGAAATTGATTCTCGGGCTCATCGAGAAAAAGATTAAGCGTTCTGTTCCTTTGGAGTTTTGCGGCTCAATGGAAGCTTATGATAAGAGGGTTCGGTTGATACCGTGGTATAAGTTCAAGATACGGGCTGTTCACAAAAGAGTATCCAGTTTTATTCCAGAGTTAGTATATCCAAAGACATTCGACAACGCCCATACACTTAAAGAATTAGACCTGGCACAACTTGGACGGCGTCCTATTGATATAGTGAACAGTGCAATTGAAAACATATGGAGATCTTAGGTCTTACATTAACGGCGTGGTCATCTTTAATAGGTGCTTTATCTATGGCTATTCTTGCTGGTTTGATGTTTATTCTTGGAACTCAACGGCTGCATTTCATTTGGGCGATATTCTGTATGGCGGTTTTTGTCTATGCAGGTGGTTTTTATGTCGTTTCGCGCGCAAGTGGCCCCGAAAGCGCACAGTTTTGGTGGAAGATAGAGTATATCGGTACTATTCTTATTCCTTTCATCTTTTTCCATTTCGTTTTGGAGTTTATCAGGCGTACACGCGTTTGGTTGATAGCGTCACTTTATACCGTCGGTCTCACATTTGTTTATCTTAATCTTACGACAAATCTTGTCATAAACCAGGTGACATTCAAGTTTGGTGAGCTGTACTTCAATTCACCGCCCGGTCTTCTTCATCCTTACTTGATAGTTGTTTATGTGGCTCTCATTCTTGTTGCTCATTATTTACTCTTCATCACTTACAGGTCCGGTAAAGATTTTGCCTTTCGAGCAAGGGCGCGTTATCTATTCATGGCAACTGGGATCGGTTTTATCGGAGGAAGTATGAACTTTTTCCCTGTCTATGGCATCGATATACACCCAGCCACGAATCTGACTGTTATAGTCGGTTCTGCATTTGTTGCCCTGGCGATTTTGCGTTATAAACTTTTTAACATCCGCGTTGTAACCGCGCAGTTTCTGACATTAATTCTGGCTGCCTTTGCGCTTGTGCAACTTGTCGTTTCAGCGTCAACCCAGGAGATGATTTTCAACCTATTGCTGTTGGTAATCACTCTGTTTGTCGGGGTCTATCTCATCCTCAGCGTCCGGAAAGAAGTTGAGCAGCGGGAAAAGATTGAAAAACTGGCGGGGGAGTTGGAGAAAACCAATAAGCAACTTGAAATGGCGAACGAACGGCTGAAAGAGCTTGACCAACTCAAGAGCGAGTTCGTCTCGCTCGCGACGCATCAAATCAGAGGGCCGCTGACCGCCATCAAAGGATACGCGTCAATGCTTCTTGAGGGCGACTTTGGGGCCATACCGAGTGAAGTAAAAAAACCTGTTGAGACAATTCTGCAATCAAGTTCCTCGCTCGCGGGCATTGTGCAGGACTTTCTTGATGTCTCGCGCATTGAGCAGGGCAAGATGAAGTATGAGTTCACTGTCTTTGACCTAAGCGAACTCGTGCAGCGCGTTGGCGAGGAGCTCACTCCAAACATTGAGCAGAGAGGGCTGCGCCTCAAACTTGAGGTTGAGCCGCATGTTATGGTTCATGCCGATGTCGGAAAGATAAAGCAAGTGATTGAGAATCTTTTGGATAACGCCCACAAATACACGCCGAATGGAAGTATAACGGTTAGGGTTACGACACTAGAAGGGAAAGCACGACTTGAGATTAAAGACACGGGCGTCGGCATCAAGCCCGAAGTTCTGCCCAAGCTCTTCCAGAA
>CAYJWA010000042.1:0-7063 GCA_964373775.1 uncultured Candidatus Saccharibacteria bacterium
TTCATACGCCAAGCACTTTACGGACAAATGGATAAAAGTATGATTCCAATGATTCTGGAGTAACGGAAAAACGGCGACGCGTTTCCGACAGGTCTTCAATCACCTCCCGTAAAATACCAATTTCCTTTCGCTCGGCAGGGCGAAGCGGCATCTTATTGAGAGAGTTGAAAATGTTGCTGGAGCGCGTGAGCGCTCCCGAAACAAGCTCCCTATCGCCCGTATGCAAGGCATCGGTCAGGCGCTTTACTTCGGCTCCGAGGTTTGCGAGGAGGAATATGGGGGTTCTCTCGGGAATCATACGATTTTTCGGTTAATAATGTCGGCAATTTTTACACAAAGGGTAGTATCTTCTATTTTCATTTGGCGATTTCCCTGCGCGGGACGGATATTGATGAGAGAGGTAAACGCAATCCAATCCTCCCTCGGCCTTTCCAAGTGAATGTTGAACCCCCAGACATTCTCTTGTCTTGAACCGCTCTCTAAAAGCGCAGTGTTGGCGTCCATGTGGTATTCGCCGCCAAGCGCCAGTATTTCCCGTTCCACATCCACAGCGCCCTTTACCATATTGCCGTATATCTCCTTCGCAATCTCCATCGCCTCGGCTCTCGTAATGGGTTCGGCAATAATCTCTATCCTCATGCGGAATATACTATCAAAATAACGGCCCTGTGGATATAGTCCTGTTGAGGTTAGACCTCCACACGCTGTAAACCCAGCGCCGACTGACCGTTGGCGCTGGCCAAGCCCGACCCTACCCTTACTGCAGGATGTTATACACCCACGGGACCTCTATGGCATACAGCATCAGGAGCGCGCCGATAAGCGCTACATTCTTCAGGAAGGCGATTCGTTCCATCATCTTCGCGTTCGGGTCATTTTCCTTCCAGAAGGCATGCATCTTATATGTTACGGGCACGAGAAAAATGATGAGGAGGGCAAGAGATGCTTCAGGCGCTATCCCGAATACGACGCCAAGACCTCCGAGAAGAAGCAACACGCCGCTTCCAAAAACCGCCGCGCGTGGAGACGGTACGCCTTTTGAAGCCGCGTAACCCGTCAGGGACTCCAGATGCTTAAAGTGCGACCATGCGTTCATGAGGAAATACCCGCCGAAGATAAGCCGTCCGATTAAAAACAGAATGTTCATAGTGTGAAGTTATTGGATAAACAACTCAATTATACCATGGGTTTAGCTGGAAAAGAGGTTAGGGTTAGGGTGCCAGAATAGGTTAGGGTTATGGTTAAGAATCCACGCGACTTTTTTCCTAACCTTAACCTCTAGACCAATCCGGCTTCTTAACCTTAACCTAGTTATACGATTAGTTTCTTAAATTCTTCGACCATCGGCACCTGCTCCGCCTCGGTGCCGTAGATTTTAGAAAGATGCAACGCTGTCCAGTCGGCAATAAGAAGCGATGTGAACATTTTCTCTAATGCCGTCTTTCCTTCAAGCGCGACCTCTGTAACGGAAAGGCCGCGGTCTTCATAAAGATTTTTGCATACGCGCATACGCTTTTGATTTTGCGGATGGTCGGCGCTGTCCGTAAGAAAAATGAAATGGAAAATCTCGCAGAGCTTCGCGGCCTCTTTGGAAACATCCCCGCCAGAGGCGGGTCCGCCTTCGGCGGAAAACCCGGTCATCTCGTTGTGATTGAGCTCCGGAATGACATTATAGAATGCGGGAATCTTTCCTGTCTCATTGAACTTGATTTTCCAGTTGTACGCAATCGCCTGATTTCGTGTGGATGAGTATACAACCGGCACTTTGCCGCGAAGCGTCTGTGCAAGCTTTCCCCCCTTTCCTTCAAGCGCGCTCGGCTTGAGAGCTGATGCGAGTTTCGCCAGTTCTCTTTGCAACGCCGAATCCCCAATCAGCGCCGCGAGAGCGCGCATCGCGAACCCAAGGGCGGAGCGTGGCTGAATCTTTGTATTCGGAAACACAATGTGCGGCAGTTTGTTTTTCTGTGCGAACTCTAAAAGCTTTCCGCCCACTGAAATAGTCGCAACAACATATCCTTTTTTGAGGGCGGTCTTTGCAAAATCAATCGTCTCCTCGGTGTTACCGGAATACGAACTCGCGATGAAGAACCGTTCCTCCGCGTCCGAGAGGATAGGCAGTCCGTAGTCGCGATGAATGACAATATCCAGTTCCGGCTTCCAGCCCGCCAGCAATCCTGCTCCTAGATGCGACCCTCCCATCCCGCCCACAACGAATTTCTTTGCTCTCGGCAACCTGTCGGCATTAACCACCGCAGGTTTCCACGCAAACTGCTTATTGAATTCTCGTATCGCCTGTTCCATGGTACGCGCCGAAGATTAGAACTCGAACAACTCCAGTTCCTTAATCTTTTTGAAATGCAGGTCCTTTTTTACCAAAACTGAATTCGTGGAAAGTGCAGTTGCGGCAACTACCGCGTCAAGCAGTTTAACGCGGTACATCTTCCGAATCTCTGCGGCAAGTTCCGCGATTTTAAAATCCAGATTGAGAATAATCAGCTGGCTCACGAAACTCTTGAACGCCGAGATAGCAGATTCGGTAATAATCGGATAGGACAGGAATTCCGCAACGACAACGCTTGGAATGTAGAAGATATCGTTTTTATGTTCATCAAAGAATGCCGTAATGTCTGTGTCACTCGCGGCTTGATAAATCAAGATATTGGTATCCAGCACGTACATAACTTCGTGGCTTACCGTGCTTCAGTCTTCCGCATCTTCCGTTGCCATCGTATTGGATTAGGCATTTTTTTACCCTTCCAAATGCCACGCAAAGCGAGCCACGCTTTCATATCGCGCCGTATCTCTTTCTTTACCCCATGCTCAAGGATTGGTCTCTTTGAAATCGTCGTGCTCATATGCGCAGTATACCACACAAAAACCCTTAGGGAAATCAAAACCCGCTTATTTCATGGCCTCGACCTTACGCTCGATATACTCTGAAAGTGTAAACGCATTTCCGTGTTTGCACAAACCGGTATACGAGCGTAGATTACATTCACTCACTCGTTGGAGCATTCGCCGCTTGGTTGCGGTGCGAAGCACACGGTAGTCGGGAAAATGTATCCAACCTAAGAAATCAACGCCGGAAGCAAGGGTTTTGATAAAAACCTTATCGGGATGAAGCGGGAGTTTCAACCGTTCACTCAAAAAGTGTTGCGCTCCCGAGAGTAACTTCTCCAGCTCTCTTTTGTCAGGCGAGAGTAGGACAAAATCGTCCGCATATCGGATATAATATCTTGCCTTGAGCTTATGCTTCACAAATTGGTCAAACTCGTTCATATAGATGTTCAACAAAAGCTGTGAGGTGAGATTGCCGAGTGGCAGACCCTTCTTCCTCTCCCCCTCTTTAGAGGGGGAGAATGAAAGAGGGGGTGAGCTAAAACTCCCGACAACGTTCTCAAGTAAGTTAAGAATATCCACATCAGTAATGTATGCCGACAGAATGGAAAAAAGAATCTCATGGTCAATGTTCGCGAAGAACTTGCGGATATCGCATTTCAGGACGAAGCAGGTTTTGGTGTGTGAGAAACTCGCACGAATTCCGAAATCACGGAAACGGTTCATCGCACGATGGGTCCCCTTCTGAGCTCGACAAGAGAACGAATCCGCGATAAATGTGCGGTCAAAAAACAGGTAGAGTTTGCGGTACAGCGCATGGTGTAAAAGCCTATCCCGTACGCTCGCCTTGTGGATATCGCGCGGTTTCGGGTCGGCAATCCTGAAATGCTTGTACGGCCCGTGCCGATAGGTTTTGTTGCGTAAATCAGCATGGAGCGCTAGGATGTGCGTCATTAACCGAAGTTGAAATTGTTGTACGCCTTCCTTCTTCGCTTTCCCTCGTTTAAACTCTTTCCACGCTTCGAGCAAATTTTCAACCGATATAACCTCTGCATAGCTATGACTGAACTGAATCTTTCCCATTCTCAAAAGTCTACCCCCCCCCTACGAATTTTGCCAGTGCTTGAGAGGTTAAAGACTGCCTACAAACTCTGGCACGATTATCTGCCACACTTTCCGAAAACGTCGCGCTATACACTCGGCGGTAAGATTGACTCGCTATTCGTAGAAATCATTGAGACAACTAGCATTGCGGTCTTTCTCTCAAAAGCAGAGAAATTGCCTTTTGTGCGAAAGGCCATCAGCAAGTTAGATACGCTCAATGTATTTTTACAGATTGCGTGGGAGATAAAAGCAATGGACAGCAAAAAATATATCGCTCTTTCCGAACCCCTCGCTGAAGCAGGCAGAATGCTGGGCGGCTGGCATAATCAACTGGTTAAGCAAAACTCCCCCAGTGTGGGGGAGAAATGAGAAGAATTGCGGAGCCGCAGAAGCAGCTCGCTGTGGAGATTCCACTCGTTCTCGGGATTGACATAGTCCGTGTTGAGCCACAACGTGCCATCGTCGTTCCGCTTCACATTCCACATGTTGGCGTTGCCCTCGACAACCATCGTGCAAAGCGCCGCCCGTGCCACCACCCCATGAATACTCAAAGGGTTGGAAAGAATTTGACATCATAATGTCCTAGCGCTCCACACCAAGTATCTTCATTTTTTAAGTTCATGCTTCACTCTGCCCCAAGCAATAGCCAAAGGCATTCTCGAAACATGGATACTGGATTCGGCAGCGAGAAATCATAACCTCTCGCATATCCGCCTACTACCGGCCATAGTGTACCAAAGAAAAAACCCGCCGACACCTTGTGGTGAAGACGGGCTGACTTGCTTGCTTTTTTGCGAAGGACTAAGGGACAAAGAGACAGACAGTCCCAAGCGATTAAGCGACCAAGGGTTGAATCTTGCGGAGCCGCAGAAGCAGCTCGCCGAGGAGACGCCACTCGTTCTCGGGATTGACATAGTCCGTGTTGAGCCACAACGTGCCACCGCCGCACCGCAGCACAGCCCACAAGAAGGCGCGGCCCTCGACAACCAAAGGCTTGGCAATCACCCAAAGAATTTCCCCATTCGGCTGTGCGGTGTACTGGTATCCGATACTGGGACCGTCCTCTTGTTCACAGAGTTCCATGACCCATCCGTCTTGGAGGTGCTTTCTGCTCCACTCGGCGAAGAACTCTGCGTGAAGCCAGTCTTTGGTTGTTGAATTCTTCTTGAAGCCGAGAAATGCGAGGTTGACTCGGGCGAAGAACACGTCCTTCGGCTCCGGCGAAGTCGTAAAGTCTTCGTGATTGAAGAACTTCTTTCCCCTCTCGTTCACCTCACGATTCACTACTTTAAGCTTCGCTTGCAATTGCGCCTTATCCAAGCCACCAACCCTGAACGTCTTCCAGATGGGCAGGTATTCAGGTGCAACTTCAAACTTAGGCTCTTGGAATGCCTGTTCGAGTCGAAACGTGAGTTCTTCGGTCTGGCAACTTAACTCTCCAATGCGTTCCGGAGAGATTCTCCCACGGGGAAAGTGTGTTTGTATCTTCTGAGTGAGTTCCAACTCACCCTCAGTTAACGGTGTTTTGATTAAGGCCTTATCGCTCATAGCGATCCTTCCTTTCGTTACTGCAGTTGACTACTTTGCTGGAGTATCGGCTCGCCACTTAGGTCCGCCACAGCGGAAAAAGGCCTTAGTAAGCCGCTTTCTGCTGTGGCGAATTCTCGCTTTATTTCAAAGTGCCAAAAAGATACTACAGTGAAAGTAGTATTGTTGTCAAACTAGAGTTTAACTTAAGAAAATAGGTACGATCGTATGTATTTTCTGGATTCCCTCTTTCCCGCATGCGCTCAGAAGCTACGGACGGGCAGGCGAGGGAATGACAAACACGGGAGTTACTTTTTTTTGACTTCATGTCCGCCAAACTGATTCCGCAGTGCCGAGACCACCTGCCCGGTATAGCTTGGATTGCCTTTTGACATGAGCCGAAAATCAAGCGAATCTTTGATGATTTGTACAGGCACGCCGAGTTCTTTGGCGGTTTTAACTGTCCAGAGCCCCTCGCCGCTCTGTGCAACCTCTCCTGAAATATCCTTTAGCCCTTCGCCGTGTTCTTTGTATGCTTTCGCGAGCCATCCGACGAGTCGTGACTCAATCACACTGCCCCTATTATACAACTCCGCAACTCGTTTTAAGTTAAGTCCGAAACTTCCCTTTCCGCGCCGTGCCCCGTGGCCGCCTGCCCCGTTGACAGCTTGCTGTTTTTCGGGGTCTTCGGCTTTACGGGGTGAATCAGCGCTCCGAAGGAGGTTGAAGCCTTCGGCGATGGATTGCATCATCCCGTACTCAATGCCGTTGTGCACCATCTTCACAAAATGCCCCGCGCCGCTTCGCCCCACATACGCATACCCTCCCCTCTCCCTCCCTCCCAACAACATACCAACATTCTTGGGTTTGTCAGTATGTTTTTCTTGTTGTCTTATAGTTACGGATGAGGCGGCGGATAAATCAAGGAAAAGTTTTTCGCATTTTTCAAATACTTTTTTGTCGCCGCCGACCATGAGGCAGGCGCCGTTTCGCGCGCCGACAGGACCGCCGGAGACGCCAACATCCAAAAAGTGAATCCCGCGCCGTCCGCCGAGGCGGACGGCGCGGTCTATTGAATCTTTGTAAAACGAATTCCCGCCGTCAATCACCGTATCGCCTTTTGAAAGATGCGGAACTAATTCTTTCAGCACATTGTCAACCGCCACATGCGATACCATAAGCCAAAGCAGCCGCGGCGGCGTCATTCTCTCGCACACCTCTGCAACTGTGTCGCCAACAACCGCACCGAGCCGCCGCGCGGCTTCGCGCGGCGGCGCGCTCCGATTCCACGCCACCACGCGCCAGCCCTTCTCCAGAAGCCGCTCCACCTGCGCGAGTCCCATTTTGCCGAGTCCTATATATCCAAGAGTCATAAATCCGAAATACTAATTTCTAAATCCTAAACAAAATCTAAATCACAAAACTTAAAAAGTCACTTAAACTTTTCGAGAATAGCGCCAAAAATCCTCATAAGCTCGGTGGATTCTTGTATCAGCGCTTCTTGTTCCTTTCGCTCACCCTCTAAAGGTTCAGTAAGCCGGAGCCAAAATCTGCACTCTTTCGTTTCCTTCTTAGATATCTTTGCCCGCATCAC
>CAYJWA010000043.1:0-1424 GCA_964373775.1 uncultured Candidatus Saccharibacteria bacterium
GATATCAATGAGCCGCTTGTGCACGCGCATCTCAAACTGCTCGCGCGCGTTCTTATGCACGAACGCTCCACGGTTCACCGTGTACTTTTTAATTTCAGTCGGCAAGGGAATAGGACCATCCACCTGCGCGTCAAACCGGAGCGCTACATCCAGAATCTGCTTCACGGATGCGTCCAGAATCTTGTGCTCGTAGGCGCGGACGCGAATGCGGAGCTTCGCCACGGCGACGGCCTTCGCTACTGATTTGCGCGTCCGAGTTGCTTTCTTGGGAGCCGCGTCTTTTTTGACTGGAGTTTTTGTAACCATATTTTAATTAAAATCACAAATCACAATTTACAAACCACAAACAAATTCTAATCTCAAAATTCAAAAAGAGAGAATCTTTGTCTTGGTTTTTTCGGGCTTTGTATATTGGGTATTGTTTGTCTCGCTTTGCGAGAACCCGCGAAGCGGGAGAATTTGGTGCTTGTGATTTGGAATTTCCCAAAATTGGGCTATGCGATAATTTTGGTCACTACTCCGGCACCAACAGTTTTCCCTCCCTCGCGAATTGCGAACCGCTGCTTTTCCTCAAGCGCCACCGGAGCCGTAAGCTTCACCTTGAACTGAATCGTATCTCCCGGCATAACCATCTCGGTCTTCTCAGGGAGCGTAACCTCCCCTGTCACATCGGTCGTGCGGATGTAGAACTGGGGCTTGTAGCCGGTAAAGAATGGCGTATGCCGTCCTCCTTCTTCCTTTTTGAGCACATACACTTCGCTCTCAAACTCTGTGTGTGGCGTTACTGAACCCGGTTTCGCAATCACCTGTCCGCGGTGCACATCTTCTTTCTTGGTGCCGCGCAGAAGCACGCCGGCATTATCGCCCGCAATGCCTTCTTGAAGATTCTTGTTAAACATCTCAATACCCGTTACCACGGTCTTTGCAGTCGGCTTAATCCCGACAATCTCAACTTCCTCGCCCACCTTCACCTTGCCGCGCTCAATGCGTCCGGTTACCACGGTGCCGCGTCCTTCAATGGAAAAGATATCTTCAATCGGCATAAGGAACGGTTTGTCCACCTCGCGCACCGGAAGCGGAATATACGAGTCCAGAGTCGTAATGAGCTCCAGCACTTTCTTTGCCCATTCGTCGTCAGCTGATCTTGCTTCCAGACCCTTGAGTCCGGAACCGCGAATAATCGGGGTTGCCTTGCCGTCATACTGGTATTTGGTCAAAAGATCCCGCACTTCCTCCTCCACAAGGTCAATGAGGTCTGCTTCGGGAACCGCATCCACTTTGTTTAGAAAAACAACAATCTTCGGCACGCCCACCTGCCGCGCAAGCAAGATGTGCTCGCGTGTCTGGGGCATTACGCCGTCCGTTGCCGCGACCACGAGCACCGCCCCGTCCATCTGTGCCGCGCCGGTAATCATGTTCTTGAT
>CAYJWA010000043.1:1524-6636 GCA_964373775.1 uncultured Candidatus Saccharibacteria bacterium
CGACCACGAGCACCGCCCCGTCCATCTGTGCCGCGCCGGTAATCATGTTCTTGATATAGTCCGCGTGTCCGGGAGCATCAATGTGCGCGTAGTGCCGTTGCGGCGTCCAGTATTCCGAGTGATGAAGCGCGATGGTAATGCCGCGCGCCTTTTCTTCCGGCGCGTTGTCAATCTGGTCAATCTGCTCTACGCGCGCCCCGTACCCTTGCGCCTTATTCAAATCAAGGACATGCGTAATTGCCGCGGTGAGAGTCGTCTTGCCGTGGTCCACATGCCCGATGGTGCCGACATTAATGTGCGGCTTGTCTCGCTTAAATTCTTCTGACATATATTTAGCAAATCCCAAATTACAAATTCTCTCGCTTTGCGAGATCTGGCAAAGCCAGACAAATTACAAACAATCTCTAAATTCAAAATTCAAAAAGTGACGGCTTCATTGGGAATTCGGTATTGTTCGTAATTTGGTGCTTGGTTTTTGGAATTTAATGTTACTGACTAATAAGATATGCGCGCTTAAAAGCGCTAAAAGCATGTGGGGGTATCCTAACAAAAAAAGTCGAGATGCGCAACCATTCTCTCCCTCGCCCCAATTCACCCCAACACCAAAGGATTTTTGGCGGGGGCTACTGCGAGATAGTTGTCGTCGCGGCGACAGTAAAAGAGGAATCGCTTGAATCAGTAGCGAGCGTCTTTTCCCCGTTCCGCAAGGTAGCGAATAATGTATAACTGCCGGCAGCAACTTTGGAGGGGCCTTTGATGCAAGAATAGTTCGCGGGAATCGCCACGGTGAATTCTCCGGGAGATGCGGACACGCCGCTCGCAATCTGACAGACGAGTCCCGCGTCAATCGGCGGATACGGCACGAGCGTCAAATCAACCAATCCTGTTTGATTACTGGAAGTGAAGCGATAGACAGTGGACTGATCGTAATAAATCTTCTCTCCCCCGTTCGGAAAAAGGACGGTGATGGAATTGCTCGCTGCCGCAGATATGGGATGAACCGTTATCTGCGCGGGAACGCCTCTGCCGTGATTCGGGTTATTGGGCAAATACACATAGAAGTTTGCCGAGACATTTTGCGCTTGCGATGAAGAATTAGAAAATGCAACCGTATACTCCGTAGAGGAAGCAATGTAAGGGGTTACATCAGTGTGCCGGTTACAGACATTGGGAGGATTCGCCGATACTCCGCTGGGGCAAAAGAAGTACAGAGATGCCCGGAGAGTGTGCGGAGGGGCGACAAAACGAAACTTCACGCTCTCCCCGAAATTGATGGCCGAAACAGAGGGAATTATCAACTGAACATCAGACGCCGGCGGAGTCGCAAGAGTAAAAGAGGAATCGCTCTCATCAAAAACCGTCGTTGCCTTGCCTTCCAGATACACTTTTATTTTATATTGCCCAGGCGAAAGCGCCCAGTTGCCGCGAGGACACACATACCCATCAACTAAACCGATAAATGTTTCGTGACTGAAACGGGGTGCGCTGCCCACATTACATTCTCTACCGTACATATCTTGCACCGCAATCTGTATTTTCTCATCCCTCAAACCAAGTATTTTGTTCAATCGCCATGAGACCCTCACAAACTGGCTCGGGTCCGAAGTCCTCGTCAAAAAGAAACTCTCTCCTCCATTCGGCGATAAAAGAGTCAGCGGAGACGGAGCGGGCGTGATAGTTACGGGGAAAGTACAGGAAGCAAAAACCTCCTTCCCCGTCGCATCGCGCGCGGTTACGCCGGCTGTTTTAATGCCGGCCGCTTTGTAAATCACATCAAGGAACTTCCCGCCGGATAAAGGCCGCGGCGGCAGAGCGGAGATACCGTCCGTGCCGCTCCATGTGTATGAGTACGGGGCGCGTCCGTTTGAAGCGGTCGCTTCCCAGGTAACGAGAGCGTCCGCCTGAAATGTGCCGACAGAGGGAGTACAGGAGGCGCGGGGTATGCCGGACGCGGCCGAGGACATCAACGAAAAATAAGAATTGCTCGCATCAAAATTACAGCCGCTCCCCGGCACAACGCAGTAATTTTGCGTTAAACCGGCAGAGACCGCAATGATTTTATACGGTCCGGGCGATACGGAAGCAACTGTCTTACTGATAGTTCCCGTAATATCCGAAATCTTTTCTCCGTCCCAGACAAGCGAACTGTTCGGCTTCTCATCGAGCGAAATCCAGCCGAGCACCGTGCGGTTTGTTTCATATGTGTTGTCAATCAACCCAATCTGCACTTTCGTATCTCCACCGCTCCATGATATGGTGATGGGCTGTCCGGACTCAAAACTCTCTCCCCCATTCGGTGAGAGAACAACGAAAGAAGACGGAGCTGGCGCGGCGGAAGAAGCGGACGATTGCGCCGCGCTTTGTTCCGCTTTTAAGGTAGCGAGTTGCGTCTGCAAATCCTGAAATAAAATAAGCAAACTGTTAATCTGCGCCAAAAGCGTCGCGGCGGAGACCTGCTGCGCAAAGACCGAAGGAGTCCTGGCGAAAAAAGAGATGAGAAAAGCTCCGATAATAAAATATTTCTTGATGCCTTTCATATTCGTGGCTTTATTTCACTGCCCCGCGTGAGTGCCCCTCTCACCCCCGAAATGAAGCGGCGGCGCACGGATGAAGATTCTTACTATAATAACATATGCGGACAGCAAAAGAGATGTGGATAGGTGAAAGTCAGACGGCGACAAAATCGCGAGAACTGACTCTCCAAAAACTATTCTACACTGAGAAACAGCTTACTTCCTCGCTTCAATAATTCCTTGCCCGACATTCGGCGGCACCGCTTCGTAGTGGTCAAACTCCATCGTGAATGACGCGCGGCCTTCGGACATGGAGCGGAGCGTTGTAATGTAGCCGAACATTTCGGAGAGCGGGACCTTCGCATCAACCACTTTGTTCAGTCCTCGCTCACTGACATTCTGCACTTCTCCACGCTTTGAGTTTAGGTGTCCGGTTACATCGCCGAGAAACTTATCCGGAGTTACCACCTCCACCTTCATAATGGGTTCCAGAATAACTGGACGCGCCCGTTTCGCCGCATCCTGCACCGCCTGGGAGCCGGCAATCTTAAACGCGATTTCGGATGAGTCCACTTCGTGATACGAACCAAAGGTAAGTTCAACCGAGACATCAACCAGCGGGTATCCTGCGACCACGCCGCGTTCCATTCCCTCTTTGATACCCTTCTCAACCGCAGGAATGTATTCAATCGGAATGATGCCTCCTTTTATGGAATCAATAAACTCAAAGTGCTCGTAGCGCTTGATATTCTTTTTGAGTTTCTTGCCTTCTTCAAGCGGCTTCATCGGACGCACGGTAAGCTTCACATGTCCGTACTGACCGCGGCCGCCGGTCTGACGAATATATTTTGCTTCTGCTTCCGCCTCCCCTTGAATCGTCTCGCGGTACGCGACCTGGGGCTTCCCCACATTCGCTTCCACGCTAAACTCGCGCTTCATGCGGTCAACCATGATTTCAAGCTGAAGTTCTCCCATGCCCATAATCACGGTCTCGCCCGTTTCTTGGTCGCTCTTGATCTTGAAGGTCGGGTCTTCATCCGCGAGCCGTTTCAAGGCATACCCCATCTTCTCCTGGTCTGCTTTGGTCTTGGGTTCAATGCGGAGCGAGATGACGGGGTCAGCAAACTTAATCGGCTCCAGCACAATGGGCTTCTCTTCGCTGCAGAGCGTGTGTGATGTTTTAGCTTCTTTGAGCCCGACAGCGGCCGCAATCTCTCCCGCAAAGACCTTTTTCACTTCCTCGCGCTTGTCTGCCTGAAGGCGCACGATGCGACTAAGTCTTTCGCGATTGCCGGTAGTGGAATTATAGACATAGGAGCCGGCTTCAACCGTACCAGAGTACACGCGGAAGAACGCGAGTTGGCCCACAAACGGGTCTGTCTGCAGCTTAAAGACAAGCGCGGAGAACGGTTCTTCGTCAGATGGGTGTCGTTCCACTGACTCACCGGTCCTCGGGTCAGTTCCTTTGATTGACGGCATATCAAGCGGAGACGGAAGATAATCCGCGACCGCGTCAAGCACAAGTTGGACCCCTTTGTTTTTGAGCGCGGAGCCAGCAAAGACGGGGAAGATTTTATTGACGATAACGGCCTTGCGGAGCGTCGCTTTGAGCGCGTCAACGGAAATCTCTTTGCCGTCAAGATACTGGCTCATCAATATATCGTCTTGCTCTACGATTTTCTCCACGAGCTCATGATGATACTTTTTCGCCTCCTCCTCGTATTCAGCCGGAATGTCTTTTTCAACGACATCAATGCCCATTTCCCCGGTGAACTCATATGCCTTCATTTTCAGGAGGTCAATGACACCTTTGAAATGTTCTTCAAGACCGATCGGAATCTGCATCCGCACCGCATGTTTGTTGAGGCGGTCAAGAATGGAACCGTAGGATTTCTCAAATGACGCACCCATGCGGTCTAACTTGTTGATGAAGCAGATACGCGGCACCTCTCCTTCGTCGGCATAGCGCCAGTTGGTTTCGCTCTGTGGCTCCACGCCCGCAACTCCGTCAAACACGACAACCGCGCCGTCAAGCACGCGGAGCGAGCGCTTGACCTCCACCGTGAAGTCAATGTGCCCAGGAGTATCAATGATGTTAAATCTGTGCTTGTACTGCTGTTCTAGTCCGCGTTTATCTGCTTCTTTCTTATCCGCGTTAATCTGCGTCCCCGTATCTGCGTCCATCCGCGCCTCTGCATCCGCGTTTATCTGCGCCCGCCGATAGGTGGGAAGCCAGAAACAGGTGATGGCCGCCGCGGTAATCGTAATGCCGCGCTCTCTCTCCTGCTCCATCCAGTCGGTTACCGTGTCGCCCTCATGCACCTCCCCGATTTTGTGCGTCATTCCGGTGTAAAACAAAATGCGCTCGCTGGTCGTTGTCTTGCCGGCGTCTATATGCGCAATTATTCCAAAATTACGCACTCTCTCTAATGGATAGTCGCGGTTCATAAAATAATAATACCAAGATACGAATGGTACGAATGATACTAATGGATTCATTCGTATGCCCTATTCGTTAAGGGTTCTTAACAAAAAAACGCCGAAGCGTCAGTCAAGAATAGCGCATTAGGGTCAAAAATGCAAAACTATCGTCTGGTCT
>CAYJWA010000044.1:0-5967 GCA_964373775.1 uncultured Candidatus Saccharibacteria bacterium
AAATCAAAATCAAAATAACGCCCGTCCATCGGGCCAGGACGCGGCTGGCTCCGCGCAAAGGGTTTCAGAACGGCTACAGGCGCTTCGGGAAAAGCGCATCAAGGAAATGGAGGAACTGTTAGCGGAACTCAAACGGACCTACCAGAGCTGGCGTTCAGTCCCGGCGAAGGTAGATGTTCCTTGCGAGTTTCATATATTCCTGCCCAAAGCGGGAGTAGTTATAGAGCCGACAAAAGGCGCATTGCGCACCTTCATTTGGGACCCGTGCACTAACAGGCCGCTCGGACGGGAGACATTCGTCGTGCCGCATTGGGAAGATGGGCAACCCATCCAACTTCTCAATGTAGAAGGCAGAAAAACCCTTCTTATTACCGGGGCAGTGCATCGCACGAAGATTGAGGTTCCAGAAGACCCGCTCGACTGGATGCCAGACCCAACCGGTGAACTTCAATCGGTGTACGGAAGTGGATTCATGACCTTTGACCCGAGGGACTTCTTCATGGGACATGTTGACCACGCATTCGGCGGCATGCACCTAGAGCCGCGCTTGTCGGTTGATTACGCCCTCTGTTTGTTGAACGCGGCGTTCGGTGATTTTACGCTGTGGCGGCATGCACTGGTTGTACTTTCAATGAAGGTTGAGTCCAAGTCCAAAAAGAAGGGCGACCGGAAAAATCTGGAAGCGTTGGCACGCGCTGGACTGGTGCACAAATACACCATGGGGCTTTGCACGGTGTTTTCTGCAAAGCAGATTAGGCAGGGACGCATGAGTGATCGTTCCAAACGTCCCCGGCTCACCGTCGTGTTTCCAGGACAGTAATTTCAATCGGCTTTCGGGAATGTGCACTACAAACATTCCCTACTTTTTTGAGTCCGAGAGTGAAAGATTCTCGCGGATTCATAGAGTGAAGTATATTCTAATGTTCTTGAGAACATCAGAACAACAAGTTCTTTGCAAAAAGTGTTCATAGCGTTTTGTTTCCGACAATTCGGCGGCAGAGCGCTATGAATACTACAAACCAAAATCCGGAAGTCGCCACCGGAAATCAAGTTGGCGACACGACTGAAACCTTCACCCATGCGCATGCGGAAGCGCATGCCCCGATTAAGGGGCCGTCGTTCCAGACGGCTTACTGCAACACCGGGTACCGACACGATAACGGTCCGGCGTGGAACAGCCGGCCCGACTACGCGGCGTTTGAGACGCCGTTCGGCAAAATCCGAGTCGGGTCGCATCCTCTAAACATGTACGGTTACCCGTTTTCGCTCGGGGACCGTATTAGCGCGCAGGGTGGTGCAAGCGTGCGGGTTATCACACCCGCGTCGCCGGCTCCGAATCCCGCCAATCCCATTCCTCACGGTGAAGTGTATGTGCTCGGCACTCACTCTTACCACAGCGAAAAGGCGGGGGAGACGGACGGGCTGGTTGAGGTAACGCTCGACCAAGCACTCCTCAATCTCCTTCCGGTCGCCGAGGCCGCTCTCTCTGCAGGAGCGCAGTTAATCACGCTCTGCTATACGCGGAGCTTCGCTCCGGCGCTTCAGTACACTCTTCCCCGCGATGCGGGCGAGGATGTCCGGGAAGCCGTGAAAGGCGCGATTGACGCGGCATGGAAGGCGCTTCCGAAAGCACCGGAAGAATCGGTGGAGCATCCGGCACTCCCCGGTGTAAAAGTGCCACCGGAAATGGCGCGTGTTCTTGACGCTCGCGGTATCCGCGAGGTCTCGCGGTGCATTTGGGAAGGGAAGGGCGGCTCCGAGGTGAGCGCCTGGGTCGACACCCTCTCCGATGACCAACTCGACTGGGTTTGTGCCCATGTCGCTCCGGGGAACAAGGTTTGGGAGGATGTGCAGGAGGAGAGGAAATGGCTCAAGGCGAAATGGAGCGGGAAACCGTTCCCCGCCGCAACGGGATAGGCCGCAATCGGCTTTTGGGTGGGAATGTGCCTTACAAACATTTCCAAACGCCCGCAGCAATGCAGGCGTTTTTTTATTTTTCACACCAGCGTCTGCTTCACCCCCCGCACATGCTCGTACGCCTTCGGGGTGGCGCGGCGGCCGCGCGGGGTGCGCTCCAGAAGACCGAGCTGAATGAGATAGGGCTCATGCACTTCTTCAATGGTCGCCTCTTCTTCGGAGAGCGCGGCGCCAAGGGTGTTGAGTCCAACCGGTCCACCCCCGAACTTTTCAATGAGGACGGTAAGAAGCGCGCGGTCAGAGGGATGAAGCCCGAGTTCATCAACGCCGAGGAGTTGCAATGCTTCTATCACGGACTCTTTTGTCAGTTTACTCCGTTTGATTTGCGCAAAGTCGCGGGCGCGTTTCAGTAAATAGTTCGCGGTGCGCGGCGTAAAGCGGCTCCGAGTCGCAATCTCTCGCAAAGCTCCGTCTTGCGACTCCACGCCAAGGATTTTGGCGGAACGCTTTAGGATTTTCTCAATCTCGTCTTCGCTGTAGTACTCAAGCCGAAATGTGCCGCCGGAAAAACGGGAGCGAAGCGGCGCAGAGAGAAGCGCAATGCGCGTGGTTGCGGCAATGAGCGTGAACGGCGGAAGTTCCAACTGTACGGTGCGGGCAGAGGGACCTTTGCCGATAATAATATCCAGCCGTCCTGACTCCATTGCCGGGTACAGCACCTCTTCTATCTGTTTGGAAAGGCGGTGCGCCTCGTCAATGAAGAGGATGTCGTTGTTTCCGAGGTTGGTGAGAATCGCCGCGAGGTCGCCCACTCGTTCAATCGCGGGACCAGAAGTAATTTTTATCTGGACATTCAGCTCTTTCGCAATGAGATACGCGAGCGTGGTCTTTCCCAGTCCCGGCGGACCGTAAAAAAGGAGATGCTCCGGCGCATGTTCGCGCTCCCGGGCCGCCTGAAGCAGGATGCCCAGATTCTCTTTGATATTTTGCTGGCCGATGTACTCATCCCAGCGCGACGGCCGCAGAGTTTGGTCTAGAAATATCTCTTTTTCTTCTTTTCCCCGCGCCGCGAGCGGCTCTTTTTTGTCCTGTTTTCTCGGCATAGATACGGATGCGAAACTTCTCAAAGGTTGACACCAGAATCATTATATGCTATGCTATCGTTCTCGAGAGTGGAGTAATCAGAACCGGGAAGTTTTTTGCCTCCGAGTTCCGGAGGATACAAACCTCTAAGCAATCCCCAGCACATTCTTCATTTCAACAGGGTTCGACCTTTTTGAAGCCTCTCGGTCGAACCTTGAGCTCCCGTTGGAATTGAGAATGTGCTGGGTCAAACATTCTTCCGAGGATGTTTTGGAGTCCGTTTCGGCGGACCCTCTGCAACACTCCTTAGGATTTATGTTAACTTTTGGTACACGCTATTGAAAGTTTGATTGCTTAGAGATTTCTGTCCTTCGCTTTTTATACTACCTTCCGTCTTTTTGCGCGCAACAGGGGATAGGGGAGTGCGGCACTAAAAATCCCGTAAGTCAATCAGCAAAGTATCGAGCACCGATTCAAAATTAATTTCGAATACCAAATATCGCATATCGAAAGATACCGAATACCGAATATCAAAACAGAAGAAAGCGCAGATCCCGTTTCTTGTTTTCTGTATCGTTTACTTCTTCTTTTTCGAGATTCGACTCGCCTCGCTGAAGCTCCCGCCTGCACTCCTGTCTGCGTGCGGACGCGCACAGGCAGACCGCGAGCGGGCAGGTCGGCGAAGCGGGAATAAGATATTCGAAATTAATCTGCGGTAAGGTCAATGACTCTCTCTAGCTCCTGAAGCGAGGTTACCCCAGTCAGCACCTTTAGTATCCCGTCCTGTTGCATGGTGGGAAGGCCTTGCGGTACTGCGGCGAGCGCGATTTCGCGCTCGCTCGAGTTCTCTCGCACGACTTTTTCTATTGTTCCGTCCGAAAGAATCGCCTCATAAATGCCGATGCGACCTTTATAGCCGGTTCCGTTGCACTTCCCGCACCCTTTTGGACGCCACATCTTCCCTGGGTTTGCGGGTGCGTCTCCCGGCGGAAGACGGGCAAGAATTCGTCCCATAAGCGCTTTTTCTTTCTGCGGAATAACGATCTCCTCTTTGCACTGCGGACACAGTTTGCGCACGAGCCGCTGCGCCATTGCAACATTAATCGCCGAAGTAATGACTTTAGGGTCCACGCCGAGGTCAACGAGGCGGGGAAATGTGCCGGCTGCGTTGTTGGTGTGAAGTGTGGAGAAGACGAGGTGCCCGGTGAGCGAGGCGTTAATCGCAATCCCCGCGGTTTCTTTGTCTCGGATTTCGCCGACCATGATGACATCAGGGTCTTGCCGGAGCGCGGAGCGCAGGCCCGACGCAAAGGTGTACTGTTTTTCCGCCTCCACCTGCGTCTGCACAATGCCGGGCAGGTGATATTCTATGGGGTCTTCAATCGTGATAATTTTCACTCCGGGCGTGTGAGTTCTGCGGAGGAATGCATAGAGAGTTGTTGTTTTCCCGGAGCCCGTGGGACCTGTTGTGAGAAGCATGCCGTTTGGTTTTGCAATCTCGCGCAGAAGAGCGGCAAGAATCTTCGGCTGCATTCCGAGTTCTTCTAGCGGGACAGAAATTGACTTCGGGTTCAAGAGTCGCAGCACGATTGCCTCGCCGTACGCGCCAGGCAGTACGGACGCGCGAATTTCAATCGCCCCCTCCGCAAGAGTAATGCTGAAGCGGCCGTCTTGCGCCGCGCTTTTTATATTGAGTTTGAGTCCCGCGAGAAGCTTCAGCCGTGAGTTAACGAGCCCGTAGGTCGCGCGGTCAAAGGTGAGGACATCTTGTAGGATTCCGTCCAACCGGAAGCGCAGCCGCACATACCCTTCTTCCGGCTCCATATGCATGTCGGATGCGTCAAGCGCGATGGCGGCGCCGAGAATCGTCTCCAGGAGCCGGGAGATACGGTTTGCCTCTTTTGAGGCGAGAATCTCTGTGATATGCGGGGTAACATCAGAAAGCGCGTGTATCTTTTTTGCCGCGGCGCCGATTGCCTCTTGGCCTACCGTGACCGCGCCGCCCGGCGTCAGGGCGGCAAAGGAGAGTTCCTTGTAATGACTCCATGCTTTTTCCAAACTCCGCGTGGATGCCTGAGAGACGGTGACAGCGAATCCCGCTTCTTCCAGTTTTTTGAGCGCCGTCTTGGTTTCCGGAGTGTGCGGGGAGAATACCGCGACTCCCACTTTTTTTCCGGTGATGGCAAAGGGAGCGACCTTCGCGCTCCGCGCCTCGGTTTCCGGAACAAGCCGGAGCGCATCCGTCTCAATCGGGAGCGGAATAAGGTCAATGTAAGGGAGACCGTTTTTCTCCGCGAGGAGTTGCATCAAGTCTTCCTCTTCCTTCTGCCGCACCTCGGCAAGTTCTTTTTCCTCTTTGTCATCCGCGAACTGAATCATGTCTGACATTATATCAAAGAAAATAGGTTAAGGTTAGGATGCCTGAATGCCTGCCCGCCAAAGGCTTGGCGCAGGCGGGGGTTAGGGCTAATGGTTAAGAATTTTTCCTAACCCGAACCTTATTGCCAAACTGGCTTCTCAACCTCAACCTTTCTTGTGCTAGAATCCCGCTATGCAGTTGAAAACATGCACATTAAAGGAGTTTCAAAAAGTAGCCCATGAATTTATTTCGAACATAACACCGTTGCAGTCTTCTGCAACGGTGGTGGGCCTCTACGGCGACTTGGGTTCCGGTAAAACTACCTTCGTCCAAGCCGCCGCCAAAGCGCTCGGCGTAACGGTTCACATCTCCAGTCCCACCTTTCTTATTTGGAGAAGATTCACGATTCAGAATTCACGATTCAAGAACTTGATACATGCGGATTGCTACCGCCTGAAGAACGCCGCCGAACTCCGCAAACTCCGCTTCGCCGACCTCCTCGCCGACCCTGCGAATCTCATCTTCATAGAATGGGCCGACCGCGTCGCCGACCTTCTGCCTCCGCATCACCTCAAAATCTCTTTTGAATTGATAGACGAAGAGTCGCG
>CAYJWA010000045.1:0-5738 GCA_964373775.1 uncultured Candidatus Saccharibacteria bacterium
TAGGGAATAATGAGCTTGATGATGAAGAGCGCGTCGAACTTCGGCGTGACCATATAGAACGCGATAAACATAAAGACAGTAGTGTCCACTAGCTCCGAAGCGAAAGTGGAGATGTTGGTGCGGAGCCAGAGCCACTTACCCTTAGTCGCTTTTCGGATTCTCTCAAAGATGAAGATGTCTTGAAGTTGGGCGAGACAAAATGCGGTGATGCTCGCGAGCATGATGCGAAGCGAGGTTCCGAAGATGGTCCGATAAGCGTCGTCATGACTGTAGCGCGCATTTGGTTCGAGCATCACGAAAATCGCCGAGTAGACCATCAGGACGACCAGCGCGAGCATCCCTGCGAAAGTCAGTTTGCGCGAAAATGAACGCCCGTAGAGTTCCGTTGAGATGTCCGTAATCGCAAACGCGAGCGGAACCATAAAGACCGCGACCGACGCCGAGACGCCAAAGATGCTGATAATCTTCCCGCCAAGCAGGTTCATACCCACGAGCAATCCGACAAACATACTCACCAAAGTGAGCATTTTGAAGTCAGTTTCCGGCTTTTGAACTTGCAAAGCTACTGTTCCTTGTTCTTGAATCATGGTAGTGCATTCTTCCAAATCCTGGCGATCGTCAGGATTTGGGAGAATTTTGGTTAGATACTTTTGTAATGGAGCAAGAGTGTCCCGCGAGGGTTGAGCCGCTTGAGTGAGGACAGGCGAAAGCGACGAAGGGATTTGAGAGATTGGGATGCGAGGAGCTTACCGCTACCGAAGATCACAGGTTCAAGAGTGAGATACATTTCAGAGATGAGGTTACGCTTTAGAAACCAATCGTAGATTTGCGCGCCGCCGAGGACGGCAACGCGAGTCCAGTTTTGGCTCGCAAGCAACTTTCGCAATTTGCCCGCACCTCCGAAAAAGGCAGCGGTGCATCGATTGTGCTGATGTTCTTGAGAACAACAGAACAACTGTGTTTTAGTAAACCCAGCACCTTGACCACAGGGCGTTAAACCCTGTGGCAAGACCCGACCCGAACCTTGCGCACCCGCCTGCGTGCGGACACGCACGGGCAGGGAGCACAGGGCGTTGAAGGCAAGGTGCTGGGTAAAGACAATGCGGTTGCGGGGAACGAGTGGGCGCGGGATAGCGTCAAAGGTCCTCCGGCCCATGAGAACCGCGTCGTAGCGAGCACATTCGCGGCGGAACCACTTCTTATCTTCGGGGGATGTCCACGCGCTCCCCTCTGTGCCTCCGCGCGTAATGCGTCCGTCAAGTGAGACGGCGACGATGAGCGTGAACCGACAACCCCCTCTTTCTCTCCCCCTTAGAAAATGGGGAGAGGAGAGAACGCTTCTTCTTCTTGTTTTCATACAGCGGCTTAAAAAGCGGATAGTAAATGTCTTCCTTTGGACGGATGAGCAGCTCGCGGGAAGTGTCGTAGGAGGCGAAGCGCAGATGCGGGACATCGCGGACAACCGCAATCGGCGTTTGCTCATCTCCCTCCCCCAGTGCCACAACTGCGGCGGCGGCAATACCGTCCACAAGATTCGCTCGTTCAAAGACAAACCTGCGTCCGAAGAGGTCGGGCTTGCCACTATAGCGAAGCACCGGATGGATTCCAAAGAATCCAATGGAGATGCCGGTACAACCAAGTCGCATGGGTGGGCTCGTGCTATCGGTGATGATGACACCAAGTTGACTCACCTGATGTTTTCTGCGGAGGTAACTCCAGATATCTTTGGCGGAGCGGAATGGGTCTTTCGGCCAGAGAATCCAGTGTCCGTTCGCATTGCTCTCGTCAATACCTGCTGAGCCGATAACGGCATGACCTTTGACCGAAAACAAAGAACGGCGACTGCCCTTGAATCGCGCAAGATACTCCGCTTCTTGTTCAATTAATTCCCTCTTTTGCTTGACAGTTCCGACAGGCACGCACTGTCCCTCGCCTATGGATACGATTTTGGAAGTCACAACGACCACATCGCGCTCCTGAAGTTTTGGAAGCGACTCATCAAGCACCTCGGAGAGGTCGTCCTGGGGAGGGAGCATGACGCGAGTTTTGATAGGAATGACAAGCATAGATTTAAGATTAAAGCTGTAAGATTAAAGTAAGCCAAGCCAAGACCTCTCCTCTTACTTAAATCCTTAATCTTAAATCTGCCAACTGAACCCGGACCACGTCTGAATTGTTTTTGAGAGAAGCATGTAAGACACGATAGCACACATTGTAAAATCAGGAATGCACGCGATGGTGCTCGGAGATGATTGTATCCTTCACGAGATTGGGGCGCGCAACACCGCGAAAGTCAAAGGTCTCATTGCTTGCAGTGCGGATTTTGACTGTGCCGAAATTGATAAGCGTAGCAAGGATGCCGGGAACTTCCGCGGTTACATCCTGAATCTGGTTGAAACGAAAAGTTGAGACCCGGCGGCTAAACAAACCTGCCTGCTCAATATCAATGACGCGGTGATTGGTGATGAGCCAGACATCAAGATAATAATCAGTCCAGAACACCATAAAAATAGTCCAGAGCAAAAGGAGCAGGAGCGACCAGAGGAATAATATCAACAACGAAAAACTTCCCTCAAAGTGAACGAATTCTCTAAAAAAGGATACGAGCTCCGCGGGAATAAGATACGGAGCAAAAAGCAGGAACCCCGGCGCGGCGGCGAGCAGAACAAGAAACGCAATCTCTCCGGCAAGAATAAACCAGTGCTTGCGCGCGGTGTAGAGAATTTTTTCGTCTGCTTCAAGGGGAGGCATGAGTGTGGAATATCTAATTTCTAATTTCTAATTTCTAAAAAAAATCTGGATGCGAACTGAAAACTCTACAACGAAGCCCTGGTAAAGGCATACAACAGAACTGAAAGAGACGCAAGAACAACAGATACTGCGAAATATAGACGGCGCATCCGGTGAAAGAGCGGCGTTTGAACCGCGAACCGCTTCCAGTGATAGGCAAACACAAAACTCATCACGACGGCAATGAGCAATGTACCGGCAAGAAGCGCTCCGAGCGCGATTTCTTCAAGCACGACAGATGAAGGCAAAGCCAAAGGCGGATTCATACGAATACCGTAAGTGTATCACTGCTCCGCGTGCCGAGCGATAGGGTATAAGCCGCGGAGCGAAGACTGACACCGTCTGTCCTTCCTCTTTAGGTCCGACCAAAACGAACCTGAAAAAGCGTCCAGAGCCCGCGGAGACCGTCCGACGCACGAATCTTCTTTCCCTGCCGAAAGGAACGCGGCGTATACGAAATCGGAACCTCTTCTATATGATGACCATTTTTAAGCAACTTAGCGGTAATCTCCATCTCAATCTCAAAACCACCGCTCGTAAGATCGAGCGCCCGCAAAACGCGGGTCCTCATCAGCTTATAGCAGGTATAGACATCGGTGAGACGGGCCCGAAACAGAAGATTTACACAAGCCGTAAGAAGCCAAACGCCAAAGACATAATGGGAGTAACCCCGGTCAGTTGGTTCGAGGTTCCGCGAGCCATAGACCGCCGCAGAGTCCGGATGCGCTTTGAGGAGGGCGAGCAAGCGCGGAAGCTCCTCGGGGAGATACTCAAGGTCCCCGTCCTGAATAGCGACCACATCGCCGGTGACCTCACGAAGACCGGAGTGAATCGCCGCTCCCTTTCCCCTATTTACGCCATGCTCAATGCAGGTGATTTGATTGCGGAAAGGAGCGATTGCGGATGGGGTGCCGTCGGTTGAACCGTCATTGACAAGGATAATCTGTTTCTGCGCTCCCTCAAGGTCCAACTCTAAAAGCGCCGTAAGCACCCGACCAATCGTTCTCTCCTCGTTGTACACCGGCACAATGATTGAAAGTGTTTGCATCGTTGGTCAACGAAATAGAAACCGTTCCCGCGGAATCTCGCGCGTTTTGATAATCTCTTCATTCTTCTTTGTTCGGCGCAAAAACACCAGCACTCTGTCATCAACATACACGGGTGCCCATTCCGGGTCCGTAATCCGCGAGACCAAAAATTTCTGTCCCCACGGCGTCGCGTCGCGATAAGAAAAAGCAATGGCGTTAAAGTTATTCCGCGCCAGTTCCTTTTTCCAGACCGCGTCATCTTCCTGCATAGGAATATATTCTTCCTGAAAGAAACTCGCGGGGTATGCCTCGGGACGATTATCCACAAAGACCTTCTCGCGCGGAAAGAGATAGAAAATAAGATAGCCACCAATGTCGTAATTGTTAAAAATCGGTCCTTGAATCTTCTGCTCCTTGAGAAACAAGGCGGGCGCATCGTTGCCCGCCTCAAGCCCGAAGCCAAAGCCGCGCCAATACGGGAAATAGCGGGGTAGCGCAAACGCAATTGAGAGGAGAAATACCGCAACCGCGCACCCTGCCGCCGTTCTTGCAAGGCGCTTGCCAACGGATGCGGCAGGAAAGAGCGCTGCGACATTCCCCGCAAGAATCGGGATAAGAAAGAGGCCAAAGAGCGCGAAGTTGCGCACCGCAAAAATTGCAAGGGTGCTCATACCCGCAGCGATGAAAAAATCAGCGAGGCGAAAAGCCGCACGATTTCTCACCAGCACCAATGCATACGAAAACGCCAACAGCAAAAGCGCAATCTGGAAAATGACAAAGTTCGGGTTCGCCATGCCGAGCCGCTCAAGAAACCAGACCGACTGATTCTCCGCAAGCCGATAGCCGAAATTCTGAAAAAAAGTCAGCACATCCGTTACCGCGCGGTACCCGAATGGATTAACAAGCGTCGCGCCCGTCGTCATCAAAAAAAGAATACAGAATGTTTTCAACTGCTTTTTCGCAGAGACCTCACCTTCCGCAACAGTACGATATATCGTACTATTTCCAGTGGTATATCGTAAAAGCGCGACAAGCAAAAACGCGCCGACGAGAAGGGGGCCAAGCAAAAAGTAAATATGCGTATTGACCCATGCGATTTCAATGAGGGGCAAGGCCCACAGCCAAACTCCCGCGGTTAGCGAATACTTACGGCCGTAAGTATTCGCTAACGGATGCCCCGTTGTTTCTCGGTAACGGCAGAGAATCAGAAAAAACAGACCGGCAAAAAGATAGCTGAATACCTCGGGACGGATTTCCGTGCGCTCACCAAGAAGCGGGATTGCAACAAGCGTAATAAAGCCGATAATGCCCCAGTTTGCGTAGAGCCGCGCAGTGGCAAGAAATGCGGCGAGAGCGGCGAGCGAGAGCAAAATAAAAAAGAGATGCACCCCGACAAAACCGGACGCCTTCCAAACCCAGTAAAACAACAACCCGCTCCCCCAGTGGTGGTTAACAACCGGAAAATCAGGATGCGTGTAGGAATAGATATTTTGAGAGAGAAGGGACGAATCCGAGAGAAGCAGTTCTCCGTTTTTAATATGCCGCCCCAAGTCCGCTGTGGTGAGGTCAATCTTGTGCGCGAGAAAATAACCGTAGAGCAGAAAAAGCGACCCGACAAGAATAATGACGGGAATGTTCCGAAAAAACTTCTCCGCGAGCGGGTGATTCATCCACGCCGGGTCCCGCGTCAGCCGCTTCTCCAAACCGAACTTACCGCCGCCTTCCATGCGGGTATTGTAGCACGGAAAAAGTCCGCCTTTTGGACCTAGGCGGAGTCGAGCCGCCTGAGTCAAGACTTCGGCGGGCAGGGAATCGGCAACCCCCACATTGTCTTGAAAACAAAGGTGGACCGTGCGAGATTCGAACTCGCTACCCCCACATTGCAAATGTGGTGCTCTACCAATTGAGCTAACGGCCCAC
>CAYJWA010000046.1:0-5663 GCA_964373775.1 uncultured Candidatus Saccharibacteria bacterium
ACGAATGGGGGACACCCTGCGCTCCCTGCCTACGCCGAGGCTTCGGCAGGCAGGCTGCGCAGGGTCATTCGGGGCGGCCCGCAGGCAGGCGCCCTGCGGTGCCGCTCTCAATCTTTATGGCCGGATTACTATACCATGTCGTTTGCCCCGTCCGGCAGCAAAAACACAGAGCATAGTATCCCGAGACCAAGCAAACTTTCCAAAGCGCAATATCCAAAAAGAAAACGATATGCCCGCGTTCAATTCTTTAGATTTTTGTTTTTTAATAATTTGTGCTTTGTTTGGATTTTGTGCAGTTTGTGTTTTGGGGTTTTCTTGTCTGTGGATAGCGATTGACTTCCCTCCGCTGGTTGGCTATAGTGGAGAGGTACGGTACGACAGTCGGTGTGCCTGGGGGCTGTGCAAAGCCCTTTTTCCGAAAGACCGGTTTCCTGCCAAGAGCAAAACATGCAAGAAATTGCCCCACTATGCACATGATGAACAGCGCGACCGCTATGTAATACCTCGTAGGGTCGCGGTTTATTGAAGCATTGCGCAATTTCTCACGCTTTCCTCTCGGGTTCCTTCGTTATTTCAAAACAAAGATATAATCTCTCTTTTTGCATTTCCGGTACGGCAGTCAAAGAAGCCTTGCATCATTCTGGTCTTGCGCTTGCAGGATTGGTATTTTTTTGCGCCGTTGTCTTCCCTGCGCGGGCGAACGCCGGCGTTTTTTCGTTTCTCACTGAATTGTTTGCCGGTGAAGCAGAGGCGCAGACCGCATCGGTTGTGAATGCCCAAAATATGGTTCTTCTCGCTGCGGCGCGGAATCCTGACCCGAATCCGGCAAAGGGAGGCGGGGATATAACGATTGTCGGCGGCACCGCTCTGTTGCCTGAAGCAGGGCCTTCCGGCACACTCGCAGATGTCTCCGAAGGGCAGTCCCCGGAAGCCATTAGTTTGTATGTGGTGCGGGAAGGAGATACGCTCGGGGCAATCGCCAAAATGTTTGGTGTTTCAGTCAATACGATTGTGTGGGCGAACGACCTCAAGAACGGCATCATTCGCCCGGGAGAAACACTCGTGATTCTGCCAATTTCCGGAGTGCGCCACACCGTGGCGAAAGGAGATACGATTCAGAGCATTGCCAAGAAATACCGCGCTGATGTCAATGAGATACTTCTCTTTAACGGCATTGCGCCGGAGGCTCCTCTTGCGGTGGGGGAGGTGATTATGGTGCCTGACGGAGAACTCGCGCCGGTGCAGCTCACCGCGCCGCGCGTCCGCGGTGCGGGTGGGCCTTCCTATGACGGATATTACTTACGCCCTATTCTCGGCGGCCGCAAGACACAGGGGCTTCATGGATACAACGGGGTTGATTTGGCGACTTATTATGGCGCGCCTATTCTCGCGTCAGCAGCGGGAGAGGTGATTATCTCGCGTGACTTCGGATGGAATGGCGGCTATGGGAAATATATCGTCATTGCGCATGATAACGGAACCCAGACACTCTATGCGCACAATAGTCAGAACACTGTTTTTGCCGGACAGAGTGTGGTGCGCGGCCAAATTATCGGGTATGTCGGCTCCACAGGCCGCTCCACTGGCTCGCATGTGCACTTTGAGATTCGCGGGGCCAAAAACCCCTTCTAGCAAAGACGCGGATTCACGCGGATAGAGACGCTGATGCACGCAGATGGAGAAAGCCGCGCGGAGAGCGCGAATTTTTTCTTAAACGAAAGCGAAATGTACCTCACAAACTCCCCCGCTGATGCTTTGGCCGATACTGGAGCGCCTCCATCAAGTCGTCTGTTGTTACTTCGCTGTGTCCCTCCAGGTCAGCGATGGTGCGCGCGAGCTTGATGACGCGGTGCGCCCCGCGCGCCGAGAGGTCGTGTTTCTTTGCGGAGGCAGTAAGGGCTTTCTTGGAGCGCTCGTCTAGCGGAATGACGGTGAGAATCTCTTTCGCGGAGATCTCGCTGTTTGTCTTTGCGGGAAGAGAGAGGGCTTTGAACCGCGCTGCCTGTACCTGCCGCGCGCGGAGTACCCGTCTCCGTATTGTGCCGCTCGTCTCTTCTCCCGTGCTCCGCTCCAGAAGTTTCTCGTGTTCCACGCTTGAGACCTCCACCCACATATCAATGCGGTCCACAATGGGTCCGGAGAGGCGGCGCTGATAGCGCTCAATCGCAATCGGGGGGCACCGGCACTCTTTGCCTACCACACCGCGGTTGCCGCACGGGCAGGGATTCAGCGCCGCAACGAGGATGACGCGCGCCGGAAATTGCACCGAGCCGCGGGCGCGCGAGACAGAAACCACGCGTTCCTCCAAGGGTTCGCGGAGCGACTCAATCACGCGGCGGTCAAATTCCGGAAACTCGTCCAGAAAAAGAACGCCGCGGTGCGCGAGCGTAATCTCTCCGGGTTTCGGGATTGTCCCGCCGCCCACAATGGAGATGTGCGAGGCAGTATGGTGCGGAGCGCGAAACGGCGGGTGAGTAATAAGCGGCTCGCGGAGAGCTCCGGCAACCGAGTGGATTCCGGTTACCTCAAGCGCTTCGTCCAGATCAAGGGGCGGGAGTATTCCGGTCAGGGCTTTTGCGAGCATGGTCTTCCCTGTTCCGGGCGGTCCCCACATCGCAATGTTGTGCCCGCCTGCCGCCGCGATTTCCAGGCCGCGTTTCGCGGTCTGTTGTCCCTTCACATCCGCAAAGTCCAGAAGCGTTTCCGGCGGACGATATATGTATGGCGTTTGCGGCGCAGGGGCGAGTTTCTTGCGCGGCAGAAACGGCGTCTCCTCGTCCGCGAGAATGTCGCGCCGCGAGAGGTGTGCCACGAGTTCGCGCAGATTCTTTACCCCATAGACGGCAATGCCCTCTATGAGCGCAGCTTCCGCTGCATTCTCTCGCGGCACGAAGAGTTCAAGGAATCCGCGCTTTTTCGCTTCCTGCGCAACGGGAAGCACTCCGGCAACCGGACGAATCTCTCCGTCAAGCGAAAGTTCTCCGAGGAAGAGTTTCTTCTCTGTCTCAGCCGGGAAGTATTTTGAGGCAAGGAGGTACGAGAGCGCCATGGGCAAATCAAAAGAAGGCCCCTCTTTTTTGAGGTCAGCGGGCGCGAGCGAAATCACCACCTTTTGGTTCTTCTGCTTGGGCGATGTAAAACCCGTGTTTTTGATTGCCGCAGAGATGCGGTCGCGCGCCTCTTCCACCGCTTTGTCCGGGAGCCCGACAATCGCGAATGCGCTAAAACCCTTCTGCGTGTCCACTTCCACGCGCACCAGATTGGTCTTGAGAAGGAGGGACTGCCCGCTCCAGACAGTAGCGAAAGACATAGGGAGAGAATTATGAAGTATGAGTTATGAATTAGGAATCAAAACCGGAGAGACCTTTTCCCCATAATTCATAATTCTTACCTCCTACTTCATGTGCTGCTTGCATGTCTGCGCCGCGGGATTTGCGTGGAGCCGCTCTGTCTCAATTTCCTTGCCGCATGCGGTGCACCGCCCGTAATTCCCGTTTTCAATGCGTTCCAAGGCGTCCCGCACCTCCGCGAGCCGGGCTTCTAGTTGGCGCGTAATCGCCACATTCTCTTCAAATGATTCCAGTTTGTCCGCGGTCTCGTCGCGAGCCGCAGGGAGTTCCTCCCGCGCTTCCGGCACGGGTTCCCAGTCCCCGGCATGAATGGGATTTTTGCGCGCAACGGTCGCAAGTTCCGCTTCTAGTTCGTCTTTCTCCGCGAGCAGTTTCTTTTTGAACGGGGTTGGGTCAAGAGTCATAGGAGGTAGTATACCATACTATACTCAATTTCGAATACCAAATACCGAATATCGAAAAATATCGAACTATAAAAGAAGAAATAAGACAAAGAATGATTTCCGATTGTTTCTTCAGATGTTTTTTCTGCTATTTCTTATTAAGTATTTTTCGAGATTTGAGATTCGATATTTGGTATTTTATCTGAGGCGGCCTTTGCTCACTTTCGGCAATAGCGCGCGGAGTGTCTCGTCATTTGTGGCAATGAGGAGCGACTGTTTGTCCAAGAACGAGTAGAGAAAGATAATCCGCCCCCCGCTGTCAAAGAGTGCGCGTAGGTCTTTGTTCCTTACCACCACATCGCGGAATGTAAGCCGGTGCGCGAGCGCATCCGCAGTCGTGGTTGCGGGCGCATTCAGGAGAGCGCGCGCATCCACGCCAAAGAGGGGTCCGATATCCTCCAGCATCTCTTTTTCCCAGAGGAGCATTCCGTCAAATGCGTGGTCGTACGAGGTAACAGAAAAAAGGAGAAATGGCTGATTGCCGCGGATGCCGTGAATGCCCCAAAGCGGGACCGGTTCAAGCGCGCGAGCAAGAGCAGGCGGCGCGCTTGCCTCAAGTACTCCCAGAAGTTCCGCGAACGAGAGCGGCTCGGTTTGCTCCCCCGTCCTCTTTTTGAGCGGCACGATGCGAAACTCGCCGAGCGGCACTTGGGTCTTTGCAATCTCGTCGCGCACTCGCTTGATGAATGCGCCGCGCCGCTCTCCGGAGAGAACCACTCCGGCGTTTTCTGCCTCTGTTATTTTCGGTTCAAAAGGAGCGGCGCCGTCTCCGCTGCCGGCATTTCCCCAGAGGTGCCACGCGAGCCCGATTGCTCCTGCCGCAAGAGCGATGGGAATACCGAAGAGCAGCAGAGAACGAATCTTTCTCCCGTCTCCCGCGGCGCCCGCCGCTTGCGGCATCTGGATGCGCGTTGGCGAGGCGAGAATTGAGGGCAAGGGCGGGGCCCGGCGCTTTACGCTCTCTGCGAGCGCGATTTTTGAGAGCGAGACATTCTGCCCATGGAGCACTTCTTCCACATCCCGCTCATAAGTGCGGAGCGGTTTGAGTTCTCCGTTCTGCGAGCCGCTTGTGCGCGGAGTCGGTTCATTTTCCATGCGCCTATTGTCGCAAACCATACGGCTCGGCGCAACAAACATTTTCTCAGATTTGACCCCGTTTCCGCGTTTTTTGTGTTATCATATATGTATGAATTACCAGGCAGTCGTTGTATATTGGCAAGAAGGAGCTGAACGGGATTTCAAAGTGGCGCAAGGGCTTGCCCAACTTCGGACATTATGCTTACGCGCTTTTCTTCTGCCATTTGGCGTTGGAGAAAATGTTAAAGGCGGTCTATGTGGCGCGCCATAAAAAGCATGCACCGTTCACGCACAAACTGGTTTTTCTTGCCGAAGAAAGCGGACTTCCGCTTACCGAAGAAATGAAACATACACTCGACACCATCACTGGTTTTAATATGAGTACTCGTTACGCAGATTGGAAAAAAGAATTTCACAATGAATATGATAAAAAAGAACATGCGGATACCTATTTAGCAGTTACGAATTAGCAGTTACGAATAATACCCTTGTATGGCTCAAAGAACACCCGACCCAAGTATAAAGAAAATCGCGGAACGATATGTGGAACGGCTCCGCAAAGACAAATACCCGATTGTCAAAGCATTTGCATTTGGCTCTCGGTTGCGTGGCGATGCGCACGCTGACAGCGACCTTGATATCGCGATTGTTTCTCCGCGCGTGCGGGATCCTATAGAATCTGCCGTCTATCTTTTGGGAAAAACACACGAATTAGACCGCAACGAAGAAGGCATCTCCATAGAGCCGCACGGATTCAGCCCCGAGAATTTTGTTGACGAAAATCCTCTTGCGT
>CAYJWA010000047.1:0-4998 GCA_964373775.1 uncultured Candidatus Saccharibacteria bacterium
TTAAAGACACGGGCGTCGGCATCAAGCCCGAAGTTCTGCCCAAGCTCTTCCAGAAATTCTCCCGCGCGGAAGACGCGAGCATGGCGAACTTGCACGGCACCGGTCTTGGCCTCTATGTGGCTCGCCAGCTTATTGAAGCGCAGAACGGGAAAGTGTGGGCGGAGTCGGAAGGGGAGGGCAATGGGTCAACATTTGTTGTGGAAGTTCCGCTAAAATGAAAAACCCTCGCTCCGAAGAACGAGGGGGTTGAATTACGGACTTCCACTGTTTGCCAGTTTGTAATACTCAGCGTTTCTGTTTGTTGCACAGTTACAGCTCGCGATTTCTTTATAAGAACCCGCTAGTCTTTCGAGCAGTGATACGGTTGTCGCCGTATTATGCCGAAATATCGCGAGCACCACTTCTATTGATTCCGACTGCAGCGAGATTGCACTGTGAATGCCGACATCGTAATCAGTTACAGAAGCGATAGCTCCGTAACAGAGTCCGAATTCGCGCGCGAAGTAGCACTCCGGATACTGTGTCATATTCACAATGTCACCACCCCAGAGCGCGTACATTTTGCTCTCGGCTATAGTTGAGAACCGTGGACCCTGTATGACGACTACAGTACCGGTTGTTCGGCAACACACTCTCCCGGTCTTGAATTCTCGAACGATGATGCTCCGTATGTGCTCGCAGTATGGATGTGCCATTGCCAGATGAACGAATTGGTGATCAACCTCAAATGTGTCGTCGCGGCCCCATGTGAGATTGATAAACTGATCCGGAATCACGAATGCGCCTGGTTTAATCTCCTTTCGAAGACTACCCACTACGCATGTTCCGATTACATGCCGCACGCCAAGCGACTTCAGCGCCGCGAGATTTGCCTTGTATGGAACCTTGTGCGGCGGAATCGTATGCTTAGAGCCGTGCCTCGGTAGAAAAGCGATACGCCCCCCGCACAGTTCGCCAACGCTGATTGGTCCAGACGGTTTTCCGTAGGGAGTCTCTGTCTCGAAGCTTTCAGAAACTGTTAGTCCCGGGAGCGCGCAGAGACCCGATCCGCCGATAACTCCAATGAGCGGCTTCTCCTTGTCTGAGTGCGTTTTCTTGCTCTTGGGGCAGGAGAGTCCAGATAAGTTCATGCGTTACCTCATTTGTGAAGATTGCGTTATTTGTATCTCGCGCAGTAACATCACCGCAAAGTTCAGAAGAACTCCAGGCGCAGCCGCCGCAATCGAGTACGCTGTTGCTGTCGTCTGCCGTGATTGAATCATTGAGGAGGGGCAGACGATACCTCCACATTCTTACTGTTTCTGTTTGTCCAATCCTGAATGTGTCGGGTAATTCCTTGATGTATCCTTGATCAAAACGAAGAAAGGGACAGTTGCTTACTTGACCGTCCGCCTGGATAACTAGTTGATTGCCATAACAGGAACAGTCAACCGAAAACGGCAACCCGCTTCTGAGAGCGGCCAACTTTTTCTCAAGTTGGTACTCGTAGCACTGCCCGTTTTCAGCCACACCCGCCAACCCAAACAGAATACCCCGAGCGGCAGCTCGGCAGTAATTTTCCGCACTTCCACCGGCAAGTTCCCGAATAAGGACTTCGCCCTTCATCAGGTTGAAACCGAATTGGGCGATGCCTAGCTTTCGCAGAAAGTCAGGGTATTCTACTAAACGATGAACATTTGCCGGAGTGATAGTTACAGAAGCAACAGCGCGCACGCCGTTATCAACGAGTTGTTTGATGGCTCGCTTGATTACGGTGAAAGTGGGCTTGCCATCGCTCGTAATGCGGATACGGTCGTTATGCTCTTGTGGGCCATCAATGCCAACCGCTACCGTTACTCGGTACTTGGTAAACATTCCTGATAATCGTTCGTCTATCAGGGAACCGTTTGTGCACAACATGAGTTCAAGATTTTTGGGAAGTCGTCCCGCGCTTTGTTCGTCGGCCACATACGGCAACAATCGTTCCAGTACTTCCCGATTCAACAGAGGTTCTCCCCCGTAGAAAATCAAGAAGTATGGATTGTCGTCCCGCGGATATTCCTCAATATGTTTTTGCCAAAGCGCGATACCAGCAATAGCATCTTCAAACGACAACAAACGCTCCCCGTATCGCTTAGCAAGAGTAGGAATCGGGCAGTATCTGCACGCGAGGTTACAACCCTGCGCGAGCATCAGATACAGAATGGTCGGTCTATCTAGGGCCTTCAGTGCTTTTGAGCGAGCGATTTCAAGTTCTTGTTGGTCAGTGTGAAGATGGTCAATAAGTAGTTTGCGATTCATTAGCTCTGTTAACACATCGGACACGCCCACCGACGCTAATTCTTTTTCCAAACCTTGCAAAATGCCTTGCCAGGTTTTCAGAGGGAGATAAATCGGTTCTGGGTGTAGCAGATGTATAATCGCTATCACACCATTTCTCGCGAATGTGCGAAGGAAGCGGGATTTAATCAGTCGTTTCGTGTCAGTACTACTTTTCATAACTAGCTCCTTTCTTAACTAAAAAAGAACCCCACATCCATGGTAGTAGAGCGGGGTTCATGACTTTATTTCGCCACCTGGTGCTGAGTTTACTCAACCTTTGCCTTGGCGAGAGCTTCCCGCCACTGTTTCTTGGTGAGCGTGACTTGGCCACCGTTGTCATCAGTAATGACGATTTTATTCTCGTCGTGTTTGATTTCAACGGTTGGACAACAACCTGATGTGCCGCACAGTTGGATTATGCGGTTAGCATGATTATCTTGCTTGTTTCTCATAGCAGTTTTTCTGGCTGTATTGTTTGCAAAGAGCCTTCCGGCACCCACCGGGGGTTCTACCAGAAAACTATCATATGCAAACGTAGATTGCAAGGCGTGATCAAATTATAGTCAGGAAGTCAACCTTTCCCAAAACTTCTTGAGTTGGTTAGCTGTTTCAGATTGAGAATCGTGTGTTGATGTGCTCACTGGCGTTCGATAATCAAGTAGCGGATGTAGATGTTGAATTACACTCGCCATTTTTTCGTACGCCTCAATTTTTGTCGCAAGACAAGCCGCTGATTGATAAACGAGAAAAGCGTTGTAGAAATCTACGTTTCGGCTTTTCATAAAAGCAATTGCATATTTCTCACCTCGCCACGGTTCATTGTGTAGAGTAAGGAAACCAGTAATGAGTTCGGTGACGGAGTAGAGTAGCCGTATGCCAAGCGCCTCGCGATATGCGTCGTCTTCGCTGTCATAATATCTTCTGTTTTGAAGAAGGTTGTAGCTAATCTTTTGAATGATATCAATGCGTTCTTTTTCCGGGATGAAAAACATAACCTGATGTGCATGCTCGCTTGCTTTTGTGGTTAATCCAGATTTGTCAAAAAGGATTTTCGCTGTCAAAAGCCATGAGACCAGGATTCCAACCATTGAATTACCATCTACCTTTTCTGCCGCAAGTATTCTCCGTATGTCTCGGTGGTCAAAGAAGAAAATGTCCGCAAACGCTCCGTCTACAATCTGATAAACCGATTTTATCTTAACGCGATTTTCTTTAAGAATTATCACTATGTCAATGTCGCTTGCGGTTGATGTATTTGACAGTCCAAAAGAACCCGTCAGAAAGACGGCATCAACCTCGGCTTTTGTTTCTAATTTCGTAACAAGCGTGTCAATTTCTTTCATTTTGTTTTTTCGTTGCATTGAGATTATACCACACGTTGATTGATACACAGTTTGTCAGAAGTTGACATATTATAAATTACATCTTATCCTCTTTATAGAAATAGAAAGGAGGTGTTACTTGATGACATCTGAACAAGTTGCGCAGGATATAAACAATCATATAACAAAGTGGCAGAGAGAGAAAAACCGACTTATCGTCGCAATTGATGGTTATAGTGGTTCGGGTAAAACCACGGTGCTGAATTACCTCGCAAAACAGAACATCAATGTCTTGGCGGTACATCTCGACGAGTTCATTGAACACTGGAAAAAACGCAAGCGAATGATGGATTCGGTCCAAGATCGTTCATTGATATTTGAGTATAAGTGGTACCGCTATAAGGAGTTAATCCATCTGTTGCGGGTCTTCAAGGAGAAAGACGAACAGAGCACAGCGTTTCGGATTTACGATTTCGAGCGAAATGACTTCGGCGATACAAAGGTCTTTGACCTATCCAAACCAGTGCTTGTGATTGAGGGGATATTTCTCTTTCATCCTAGACTTGCGATAAACGAACTCTTGGACAAACGGGTGTACCTCACGGTGAATTTTGACAAAGCGGATAAGCGGAGGGTCGCGAGAGAGAAGAAACAATTGGGCAAGAGGTATGTCCGCGAGAACCACCCCGATTCCTATGTATTGCCGTTCAAGGTCGCGTATCGCCGGTATGTAAATCAATTCAATCCATCGGGTGTTAGCGATGTAGTATACTGGATGCTGGAGGCCAATTGACTTCCTTTTCTCACCATGTGTTGTTGGCAACTCGGTCTTTCCGACCCCCCCTAAAAATCGGACCGCGGTAAGTTCTTAGTTTGGTCATTGATTCGGGTCCCGACTGGCTTCATGCCTGTCGGGCTCTTTTTTGCTATGCAACATCTTTTATCTCTCCCCGTTTCGTAACTGTCAGTTTCGGACACCGGCATCGGCATCTCAAAAGAAACACTGCCGAAATTGTTCCAGAAGTTCTCGCGCGCCGAAGACGCGAGCATGGCGAACCTGCACGGAACCGGCCTTGGCCTCTATGTCGCCCGTCAGCTCATTGAAGCCCAAGGCGGCACTATCCGCGCCGAATCAGAAGGGGAAGGCAAAGGCGCAACATTTTTTGTGGAGTTGCCGGTTGGTAAAGGTGCACAGTTTGCAAATTGCCAAAAAAAAGGCAATTTGCTAGAATAGCCGTGTCATGCTTATTTTTAAGCGTACTTTGGAAAGCAGAATTCGGGAGCGGCTGTTCAAGAACAGGGCAATTCTTCTTTTCGGTTCTCGTTCCGGCGATGAAATTGATTTTGTGGAAGAGACGGCGGGGCGCGTCCGTGC
>CAYJWA010000048.1:0-4953 GCA_964373775.1 uncultured Candidatus Saccharibacteria bacterium
CTCCCCCAATACCACGCCTGCGAATCTCTTTGCTCCGTGATTGCGCTGTGATTGCGCTGTGATTGCTCCGTACCAGTTCTACAAGGTCCGACCCTGTACGGTTCGCTCAAGTCCCTCAACAGAGCCGTTTCTGGTTACAAGGTCGGACCTTGTAATATTTCTTGTCACTCACGAGAAGTTGGTTTTGAGCCGTTTTTCCCGCTTTGCGCGGGAAAGCGCGAGTTCTATAAGTCGGTCTATGAGCTCCGGATACGGAATGCCTGATGCTTCAAAGAGCTTGGGGTACATGCTGATTTTGGTGAATCCGGGAATTGTGTTGATTTCATTCACCAATACTTGCCCTGCCTGCGCCCTGCCCCGCGCGGCAGGCAGGCCGTCTTTGGTAACAAACATATCAACCCGCGCCATCCCCTCGCATTCAAGTGTCTTGAACGCGGCGATGGCCGTCGCCTGCACTTTTTTCGCGATTTCAGACGGCAGCTTCGCCGGAATCACGCAGACCGCTCCGTTATCATCTATATACTTCGCCTCGTAGGAGTAAAACTCATGATTCGGCTTCACCTCCCCAGGCACCGATGCTAAGGGGTTCTCGTTTCCAAGCACTGCGCACTCTATTTCTCTGCCATCTATTCCCTCTTCTATGAGAATCTTGCTGTCATACTTGAATGCGTCACCAATTGCTGCCTTAAAATCCGCCTCCTTCCTGACTTTATGCACCCCAACCGATGAGCCGGCGTTCGCCGGCTTTATGAACATGGGTAGCCCTACGGCTTTTTGGGCTTCGGAAAAACTTATTTCTCCTTTATTGTGCGCCCGAACGGTTAAAAACTTCACTATCGGTATCCCTGCATCTCGCAAAAGCCGTTTCTGCACATCTTTATCCATTCCAATAGCCGACCCGAGCACCGAGGGACCAACAAAAGGGATATTCATGAGCTTCAACAGCCCTTGTACCGTACCATCTTCCCCCAAAGGCCCATGGAGGACGGGAAATACAACATCAAGGGATTGTTTCTCGCTGTTTTCAAGCACCATGAACTCTCTTCGCTCGCCAGTAACCAACGCAACTTCCTGCGTTACCTTCTTATTGAGCGCAATCAACTTCGGATTCTCGCTGTTCAACAAATACTCTGCGCCACGACTCCGGTGCCACTTCCCTTCTTTATCAATCCCAATCAGCACCGGCTCGTACTTTTCTCTGTCCAATGCGGCAATCACATTCTTCGCGGACTGCAAAGACACCTCATGCTCGGTGGACTTTCCGCCAAAAATTATTCCAACGCGAATCTTCTTTTTTCTCTTCATACATCTCTTGTAACAAAACACGCGCAATAAAAAGTTCGGGGAACTGGAAGTTAAACCCAGACCACATTTGCCCGTTCAAATTTCTTCTGAAAATTTATTCGGATGCTCCTCAACCCCCTTAGAAATTATCAGTCGGGCTGCTGGGAGTTGGACCCAGGCCGCATGCTCCCAAAGCATGCATACTACCGTTATACGACAGCCCGATAAATTTCTAAAGGGGTAAGTACATGCAAGCTGCCACTATACGATGCCCCGTAATAAGCAACGCTATCCTAACACAACCACACAAAAATCATAAAGGACATCTTATACTAATGATGTCCTTTACAGTGTCCTTTAAGAAAATGTCCTTGAGAAAACCACTTGAGTTCCATCACAGAATAATATCTTTAATAAAATCTATCCGTGCTTTTTTGTGCTCACGATCAATATAAACAGCCGCTGCATCAAACTGCCATTTTGTTTCAGATGAAACACGACCACTCAATAGATAGCTCTGTATAGCCCTTTTAAGCCGAGCCACTTTCATTGGATGGATGTTGTCCTCTGGTCTAAAACAATCCTTTGGATTGTTCGACCAAACAAATTCATCTGAATTTGTTTTAGGTCTGTAAGTATCTTTCCGTACTCTATATAGAAGGGAGTCGGATCGGTCATCGGGTGTTTCGTGTATAACACGACCAGTGCGAGAAATACTTGAGGTGTATTTTGGGAAATTAAAGATACTTCTTGAGACGGACTTCACTTCAACAAAATGCAATATATTTTTCTTCACTGCAATCACATCAAGCTCGCCCCATTTTTTTCTGAAATTTCTGTCTGTAACAGTGAATCCTCGTTTCATAAGAAACCTTGCAACAAGTTCTTCACCCAGCGCACCAACTTTTTGCGTCTTTCCCATCTTTAATTTACTAAGCAAATGTTTCAGATGAAACTGCTATCCAAAAGATTCTTCTCAAGAACCTCGAGTGTGAATTCATCAAGACCAGGAAGTTTCCGTATCTCTTCAGCAGCGAGCCAGCAAAAGTCAGTATGTTCTTCATTAAGTTGCGGCACTCCATTTGTCCGAGCTCTAAATGTAAGACGGACAATGTGTTTATCGGGTTTCAAAATGTCCTGCGCATGGAGTAACTGTGGAGTGTCTAAAATCGCAAGACCAGTTTCTTCCCGAACTTCGCGCCGTAAATTTTTCTGAAGCGATGTTCCGGGATTTATTCTACCGCCAGGAATATCCCAGAGATTTTTTATTGCCGGATACTTAGTTTTGGACCGTTCAAGCAACAAAAACTTGCCCTCATCATTTTCAAGAAATATCTTTACTCCAACCTGTAAAAGTATTGACATAATATAGATAACATATCGCAGTGAGTAAAGTTTCACATGAAACTATAAAGGACCTTAGGATGAGGGTGTCTCTTAGGGTCTGGCTCTATAAAGCCATATGAATGACTTTCACACGAACCTTTAAAATGTCCTTTATACACATATACACTGGGTTATCCCCAAATTTGAATGTGCGGGTACCGGGAATCGAACCCGAATTTCGTCCTTGGCAAGGACGCGTTCTGCCACTAAACCATACCCGCGCTTTGCACCCAACAACTACCAACTTTCAACTATCAACAAAATACTAGCACAATCCTTCTTTCTAAAAAACAAAAGTAGCGGAACTTTCACAAGGTATCTTATATGCCCTCGGGAGGATTCGAACCCCCAATAACGGTTCCGAAGACCGTTGTGATATCCGTTTCACCACAAGGGCAGTTTGTCCTTTCATCATACGGCTAATTAGGCATTTTGCAAAAAGAATACTACAATGAGCTGAATGAAAGAGAAAAATACAGAAGTATTTTCCATTCCACCGGAAGTCGCGAGCATTGCAAGAACCTTAGAAAACAAGGGTTTTGAAGCGTATCTTGTCGGCGGGTGCGTGCGGGACTTGCTCCTCGGAAAAAAACCGAGGGACTGGGATATTACGACAAACGCAGCGCCTGAAAAGATCCAGGAGATGTTCAAAGAATCTTTCTACGAGAATGAGTTTGGCACCGTGGGAGTGGTCACTGGAAACACCGATGATGAAACGCTTAAAGTGGTAGAAGTCACGCCGTACCGACGCGAGGGCGCGTATTCTGACAAACGGCGACCTGACTCAGTGGTGTTCGGCGGGAAACTGGAAGAAGATCTAAAGCGCCGCGACTTTACTATAAATGCAATCGCTCTCCGGCTGGGAAAGGAAGCGCGGGCAGGGGAGTATGCAACGGACATCGTGGACCTCTACGAGGGACAAGCGGATTTGCAGAGAAAAATAGTGCGAACTGTGGGAAATCCGGAAGAGAGATTTGCGGAAGACGCGCTTCGACTCATACGCGCGGTGCGCATCGCCGTTGAAATCGGGTTTGAAATTGACGCAGAGACACGCCGCGCCATCAAGAAAAGTTCCCTGGATCTTCGTCACATTGCCATGGAGAGAATCCGCGACGAGTTTGTGCGTATTCTCATGTCTGATAGCCCAAAAAAGGGCCTGGAAATACTCACTGAATTGGGAATTCTGCCCCTCCTCTTGCCGGAACTTCTGGAGGGGAAGGGGATAGCACAGAATCAGGCGCATGCATTTGATGTTTGGGAACACACGCTTCGCACGCTCGCGCACGCGGCGAAAAAAGGGTTTTCGCTTCCGGTTCGGCTCGCGGCTCTCTTCCACGACATCGGAAAACCCGCGACACGGCGCTGGTCGCAGGAAAAAAGCGACTGGACTTTCTACGGACATGATGTGGTAGGCGCAAGAATTACGGCAAAAGCGCTGGCGCGACTCAAGCTCCCGACAGAAACTGCAGAAGAAGTAACAAAACTGGTACGATGGCACATGTTCTTTTCCGACACTGAGAAGATTACGCTCTCCGCGGTGCGCCGCATTGTTTCGCGGGTCGGGCGCGAGCGCATTTGGGAACTAATGAATTTGCGCGCGGCTGACCGCATCGGTACCGGTCGTCCCAAGGAAAGCCCGTATCGGCTCCGGAAGTATCACGCAATGATTGATGAAGTGCTCCACGACCCTCTCTCGGTCGGAATGCTTGCGATGAAGGGAGGACGGGTGATGGAGGTTGCGGGGCTTGCTCCCGGGAAAAAAATCGGCTGGATTCTCCATGCTCTTCTTGAAGAAGTGTTGGATGACCCGGGAAGAAACAACGCAGAGTACCTGGAGAAACGGGCAAGAGAACTTGCCGCGCTTCCGGAAAAGGAGCTCCAAGCGCTCGGCGAGAAAGGAAGGGAAATAAAAACAAGGGAAGAAGAAAAAAAAATACAAGATATACGAAAAAAGCATTGGGTATCATAGCAATACGAACTACGAATACAGATACGAAATACGAAAGGAAAACTTTGTTCTATTCTTTACCCAGCACCTTGCCTTCAACGCCCTGCGCTCCCTGCCCGTGCGTGTCTGCCTGTGCGTGTACTCACGCAGACAGGTCCGCACGCAGGCGGGTGCGCGAGGGTAGGGTCGGGCCTTGCCACAGGGTTTAACCTGCCTGCGCCGAGGCCTTCGGTAGGCAGGCGCCCTGTGGTCAAGGTGCTGGGTTTACTCTTGATTTCGTATTTCGGAGTTCATTCGTAAATTCGTATTGCAAAAAGCCGCCCCGAGGGGCGGAC
>CAYJWA010000049.1:0-4803 GCA_964373775.1 uncultured Candidatus Saccharibacteria bacterium
TACGACCGTGAGTAAATGCTAAAAAGCGCTTGACGGCAAAAATAACAGTGCTAGCATAACCATATGCAGAAACTGTCCGTTATGAATGTTGTGCCGCCGGCGACCGCCCTCTAATCGGGTTGGTCTTTTCTCGTTTATCTTTAAACTTAGAAAACCGCCCCGATTCAGAGGGGCGGTTTTTTCGTATTGGTGTCGGGGCGTCACGAAAAGAGAGTGGTGCACCGACTTCAGGACGCGTGTCTTGTCGTTTGTTCTTTCGCGCTCTTTGAAAACTCGGTTGAAACTATGAAAAACATCACTTCAGTGGTCGTGGTTAAGATTGGCACCGGCGTTCTGCGTACTCAACAGGGCGGGCTCAATAGAGATGTCTTTGTCTCCGTGCTGAAGCAGGTTGCCCGACTCCGCGCACACAGAATCGGCATTGTCGTGGTGAGTTCCGGCGCGATTCATTCGGCGCGCGTCAACATTGCCCGTCTCGCGCGAGTGCGAGGGTTGCAGAAGTTAAGCGAACCGGCTCTTGCAAGCGTCGGCCAACCGTTCCTGATGCAAGAGTGGATAGCGGCCGGCCTCTCCCTTCACCCGCCGGTATTTGTTGCCCAAGTGCTTCCGACGGATGCGAGTATCGCCAATCGGTACGAATGGAAGAACTCCGCGCAGGTCATCTTTGATTGCCTGCAGCACGGAGTGGTTCCCGTCATCAACTATAACGACCCGCTCTCGTTTAACGCTATTGAACTTTTGCTCAAGCAGGCCAATGACAACGACAAACTGACGGCTGACCTCGCGCCGCACATTGGTGCGAAAGCGGTCCTGTTTCTCACCGAAGCCGGTGGCGTACACGATGGCCACCCCGCAAACGGCGGCACTCGTCTCTATCAAGAGATTGACTGGCGCAATCCGCCTTCTATAGAGAGCGCAAAACCGGCGCATGGCCGCGGGGGAATGAGCGCAAAAGTGACCTTCGCCATTGAGTGCCGCAAGCAGGGAATCAAGCGCGTGGCCATCACCGGGCTGACGCAAGATGTCATCCTGCGCTTTGCGCGTGGCGAGGATGTTTCCACCATTGTTGGCAACAGCAATATTCTTGCGTAGAGATGTACGGGTATACTCTCACCTACGGGCTGTCCTAACGGGCAGCCCTTATTTTTTGTTACAATACATACGAAGGTACGAACTGTGTACGAAATACGAAAGGGGAACAGGAAGTTCGGTATTCGTAATTTCGTATTTCGCAAAGTTTTCGTACATTCGTATTGCATGAAGATTTTAATTGCAACCGGTATCTACCCGCCCGATATTGGAGGTCCCGCGCAGTTTGCGCGCGGGGTGGAGGAAGCGTGGAAGAAGCAGGGACACGAGGTAAAAGTGTTGGCGTTCAGACTCGAGCGAAAACTCCCGACTGGTATCCGACACCTCTACTATTTTTTGCGAGTGCTTTTCTCGCTTCCCGGAACCGATTTCATATTCTCGCCCGACACCTTCAGTGCCGCGCTTCCCGCGCTTTTTGCCGCGAAACTCTGTGGTAAGAAACTCATCATCCGCACCGGCGGAGACTTCCTGTGGGAGTGGTATGTAGAGCGGACAGGAGATCTGGTGCTACTCCGCGATTTCTACACTACGCGGATTAACGCGGATACAAGACGCGGATTAACGCGGATGAATCTTAAAGAGCATATCGTCTTTTTTCTTCTTCGGTTTTTGTTTCGCCACGCTGACGCGGTTATTTTCAGCACCCCGTGGCAGAGAGATATATTTGAGAAGCCGTATGGACTCAATCTGAAAAAGTGTTTTATTGTTGAAAATTATTATGCGGTGCGTGAATCTGTAATACATTCCTACATTCCTAGGAATGTAGGAATGTCAAAAGTGTTTGTGGGCGGGACGAGGGAGCTCAAGTGGAAAAACATGTCCCGACTTCAGGAAGCATTTGCGAATGTGCAAAAGAAAGGCCTGCCGATAACGTTGAAATGGGGAACCGGAAGTCGCAGGCAGTTTCTGCAGGACATTCAGGACAGTTACGCCGTGATTATCGCATCGTTGGGCGATATCTCTCCCAACACCATTCTTGAGGCGATTCAGTTCGGTAAGCCGTTTATCCTGACCCGCGAGACGGGCTTGTATGAGAAATTGAAAGACATCGCCGTGTGGGTTGACCCCGAAAATGTACACGACATCGCGGCGAAAATCGAGTGGCTCTCGGATGAGAAGAATTATGCAGAGCAAGCCGCAAAAGTCCGCGCGTTTTCCTTCACCCATTCATGGGAGGAGATTGCGAGTGAGATTTTACATATCTATGCGCGTGCTTAATTTTAGTTTGGATAAAAGTATTGCCGATTCGGCGTCGCTAGCGGGGCATCGGATTGCGGCGCTGTCGCGCGCGGCGGGGGAGGTAGTTGCACTTGCACCGAAAGGCGACAATAAACTCCGCGAGTTTTTACGAATTTGGCGAGAAGCGAATGTACTGTTTCGAACGCAAAAGTTCGACCTGATTACGGTGCAAGACACTGCATACCTTGCGTTTCTCGCGTATCTGCTCGCGCGGCGATTCAAAATACCACTCGAGGTGCAGGTACATGGGTTTGAGCGACTGCACGGAGTGAGAAAAATAATTGCGGGGGTTGTGTTGCGTCGCGCAGATAAAATTAGGGTGGTGAGTGAGAGGTTGAAAAGAAAGCTCGAAGCTCTAAGTCCGAAGCTCGAAGGAAAGATTTACGAATTGCCGGTGTATACGCAAATAGAACCGCCTTTGCAAGGTCGAACGGAGAAAGGTCTGACCTTTTTCCCGACTCAAGGTCAGACCTTGAAGAGTCCGACCTTTACTTTCCTTACCGTCGGGCGACTCGTGCCGGTGAAAAACATCACGCTCCAGATTCGCGTCTTTGCGCGAATCGCCAAAGAATTTCCCAATGCGCGGTTGGTCATTGTTGGCGACGGCCTTGAGATGCCGTATCTTAAACTAAACGCTAAACGCTTAACGCTAAACGCTTCTGTTATTTTTGAGGGCAGACAGGAGAATCTAAAGCGATATTACCAAGACGCGGACGCATTCTTGCTTACCTCCGATTCGGAAGGGTGGGGGGTGGCGGTTACCGAAGCCGCCGCGTTCGGTCTGCCGATTATTATGACTGATGTCGGGCTTGCCGGAGAATTTATTAAGAATAATGAGAACGGAATTGTGATTCCAGCGGGAGACGAAGATGCGCTCGTTTCCGCGATGCGGCGCGTTATGGAAGACGCGGGTTTGCGCGCGCGGCTCGGGGCAGCCGCGCGCCGCTCTTTCCTCGCGCTTCCGAGCAAAGAAGAGCAAATCCAAAAACAAGTTGAGCAGTGGCGAGGTTTGTGTCGTCAGATAGTAATCCAGTAGTAATCTAGCATTTATCTACGGCCGTAGATAAATGCTAAATTCTTTTCTCGTATTTCGTTTTTCTTATCTCATTTCGGAACGGCTATGAGAGATGGAAGAATCTTTTGAGGTGGGGAGCGTTGTCAATGTCTGTTGCCGTAATGAAGCGAACATGTGCCTGTGCGTCGTAGAGCTCAACGATGTAAGTAATCTCGTCTCTGCATTCAAAGGGGTGGACGAACATTGACTGGTGCAGTTCGTAAAAACCGAGATGAAGTAAATGCGTTCGGATAGAGTCGCGGGCCTCGCGGATGGTTTCGGGTATATCAAAACTTACCATTCGCCAGAGATTATCCCAAGTCCCTGGTCGCTTAATCTTCATAGTAGCGAGATTGTAGGTGAGGGCTCGTTTGCGGCCGTCATCGTTCAATACTATAGTGAAGGTGCCGTCAGGGTTGCGTCGCGCCCCAACTAATTTGGAATCGTAGAGAGAAGTGATCGCCCGTTCCAGCTGCTGTAGGTTTATTTCTTCCCACTCCTTTTTCATTTCTCCGAGAATTCGCCATGATTGACGGGGCGAGCGGGAACAGGAAAGCGCCAGTCCGCCGAGCAGAAGCAGAAGAATCTTTTTCTGATTTGCGCCGACTCGTCTTCTTTCTATTCGTTGTTTGATATTTCGCATCCCCTCATTTTAGCATTTATCTACGGCCGTATGTAAATGCTAGTGAGAGGAAAGGTGGAGAAAAGAAAAAAAAGAAAAAAGCGCGGCCGTTAGGTCGCGCTTCGCGAAACAGGGTGTTTCAAATGTGCTTTCCGCTTTCGCGGTGTCGGATTGCCCACTGCTGGAATCGCTGTCCCTGCCCGAGAATATCCAGAATGGGGAAGGCGACGGCAAGAATACAGTCTGTGGCGGCTTCGAAGAGGTTTGGCACACCCAAAGCGATGCGATGTTCCACACCCTTCCCTCGACATAAGTACAGCACTCGGAAGAAGTGCGTGGCTGTCGAGATGACGATAAGCCGTGCATGTTCCCGCCCCGCGAGTTCGCACGCGAGCCGTATCTGCTCAATCGTTTCTTGGCCTTTGCGCTCGATGATAGCCGTCGTCATGCCGGAGTGATTTACTAGCACGAGCTTTTCAGCAGTACTTTGTCGTAGCTCAAGACCAAGTTGCAGAAACTCGTTGGCATAGTACTCGAGCTCCGAAAGATGGCCGGTGATGCTCACGGCGCTCGGGACGTAGATAAAACCGTCCGGAGCCGCTTCCTGCAGTCGCAAAGCTTTTCTGCAAGAGACCTTCCAGTCCCACCACTGTGGCGGCCCGAAATGTGATCGATGAGGTCCTTTGGTAAGAACCAATTTCACAGTCTTCAATCATGCCTCCGTTTCTTGTTTTTCTTGTTGTCCGAAGTCCAGAAACACATTAGCATATTGCTAGAATTACGTCAATACTCTGTGTGG
>CAYJWA010000050.1:0-4674 GCA_964373775.1 uncultured Candidatus Saccharibacteria bacterium
AAACGGTGGAATGTCGTCGCGCCGGGAGAATTGGCAATCTCCTGGTGGAAACCGTCTACGGCGGCGTCCCATGAGTTTACCGTGAACAAACTTCCGGTAGACGGTGTAACTCCGTCACAAATTGGAGTTGTCAGAAAACTGCAGGAAGAAATCTCCGCGCGGTTTGACGGCTCCACCGGCTGCTCTGACACACCCAGTCCGGGTATCGGCAAAGGGTGGGGACTGGAGGGGGAGAAATCTGAAGAAAATGCGGTGGAAGAATAACCCGCCTCCGCCGAGCAGATTTCCCTGCTCGACAAGTTCAGAAAATAATCTAGGTATCACATGGCTCGCAGTGTGGAGACACTCTGCGGGCTTTTTTATCTTTTTCTCACGCTCTGATCGGGACAGTTTATAACTGAGTTAACACCAATGTAATCCCGCAGGCGTTGAATAAGAAAAGATGACTATCGGGTTTAAGTAACAAAGGTACATTAAATACTGGGAGCGGATAGAGATTGACCCGTGGAAGCGCAAGGCGCTCTCTATCGCAGGGGCTCGTGTGTTCGATTCATTTCGGACTGCGAGCCTCTTTTTATTTCCTCGCTTCTGTGATATACTGCTGTCATGGGGGTGTTTCGCTCTTTATGGGGAAAGGTTGAACTTATGCACTATTTTTACGATAAAGAAGCGGATGTATTTTATTTCTCAACCGGCGCGCCTAAGGCCGCCGATATAACCGTGGAGGCCGGAGATGATGTCCTCCTCCGTCTCGAACCGAAAACAAAACGGGTCCGCGGTTTCACCCTCATCAACGCTTCAAAACGGCTTTCTTCTAAAAGACCGGGCTATGTACTTCCCTTTTCGTTGGTGCAAACAACATGACAAACGAGTCGCCAGCAAAACAACATTGGTCGGTTGATGAAACCGAACTTAAAAAGGACCTTGCGGCATATGCTATTTGGCGGCTGGAACAGCGCATTAACTTTGGACTCGGCGAAGGAAAAATCAAGAAAGCGGAACTCGTCAAATACTGGGACAAAATTGACATTGACCCCTTTAAGCGCAAGGCGCTTGCGCTTGCGCTTGAATAAATATGTCCATACTCACTAAGAATCAGAAGGAGATTCTTGCTTTGATTGCCGATGATGAAATGCTCTGTGGCAGTTTCTACCTGACCGGTGGAACTGCGCTTGCCGAGTATTACTTGCGACACCGCCTATCCGAGGACTTGGATTTTTTCTCCGAGCAGGAGTTTGACCCGCAAGCCATTTCGGCTTTCTTCAAAAAAATAGGAGCGGGAGTAGGCATACGCGAGGTTACTTATGAACAGAGCTTCAACCGTAATCTGTTCTTTCTGAATGTCGGGGACGAGCGAATCAAAACCGAATTCACCTATTTCCCCTTTCCTCGCATTGAACAAAACAAAAAAATCGGGAAGCTCGGCATTGACAGTTTGCTGGACATTGCCGTCAATAAGGTCTTCACGATTTATCAGAAACCGCGCTCCCGCGACTTCATTGACCTATACGCGATTTTACAAAAAGAGAAGGGTTGGACGCTTGATGAACTGGCAAAGAAAGCGCAGATAAAGTTTGATTCTTTCCTTGACCCGCTTCAGCTTTCCGCGCAGTTCGTCAAAGTGGAAACTCTAAAGGATTACCCCAAAATGCTCATCCCGCTCCCGGAAAAAGAGTGGCGGGGATTTTTTATGCGCGAAGCCAAACGGCTCGGAAAAACACAGGTTGAATAACCTCGTGGTTTTCTTTTTTGTACACTTCATGTTTTAGCATTTGCTCACGGTCGTGAGCAAATGCTAAATCTCTGGATTCCTGTTTTAGTCTACGACTACTCCTCTACTGCTCCGTCACAGGGATGACAGACTCCGGAATTTCTTTTCCTAAAAGCTATAAGCTAATCTCAACGCTCTCCCCTAGTTGTGGCACGACGGCCTCTACGCCGTGATAGTCGCGGAGCCGCTGGGCAAGGAAGAGCGCGGAGCGGGGTTCTCCCATAACGACAAAGACCTTCTCCAGCCCGCCGTCCGCCGCGGCGGACGAAATGCGCGCGACAAACTCTAAAAGGCGGTCGCGGTCTTTGTGCGAAGAATATCCGGTAATGGTCTCCACTTGCGCGCGGACAACAATATCCTCCGTATGTATCCGAACATTTTTCACGCCTTCCTGAATCTGTCGCCCCAAGCTTCCCGCGGCTTGGTATCCCACAAAAAGAATCGTGCTCTTCGGGTCAGAGAGATACCTTTTTTCATGCCCGATAATCCGTCCGCCGGCGGACATTCCGCTCCCCGCGATAATGATTTTCGGACTGGGCGCATGCACAACCTCGGATGACGCCCGTACATCCATGGAAAGCCGCAGATTGGGGAATGCGAATATATCATTTCCTTTGGCGATTTGCTGTTTCGCTTCGTCATTCAACCCGTGGCTATACCTCCGGTAGACATCCGTAACTTTGATGGCAAGCGGAGAATCAAGAAACACCGGCACAGAGGGAATTTTCTTTGCTTCCAGCAATTCATCCATCTCAAAAAGAAGCGCCTGCGTCTTTTCCAGAGAAAAACACGGGATGAGGAGCGCGCCGCCGCGCGCAACCGCGCCGGTGATAACCTCGGCAAGCCGCTCGCGCCGCTCCTCCCTATCTTCATGATTACGGTCTCCGTAAACGCTCTCCATCACAAGGTATGTTGCGTCCGTGATTTCCTCAGCATTTTTGAGCAGTGGACTGGGAGAGTTTCCAAGGTCTCCGGTGAAGACGATGGAGCGCCTCAACCCCCTCTCATTCTCCCCCTTAGAAAGGGGGAGAGGTGAAGAAGAGAGGCGCGAGATTTCAAACATACATGACCCCAATATGTGACCGCTGTCTTTTGTCGTAACCTCAAACTCGCCGGCTTGAAATGGCTGATGATACGGTTGTGTAGTCCAAAGCGAGAATGTCCGCTTGATGTCTCCTTCATCATAGAGTGGCTCCGCATCTTTAGGCGTCTCGGAGCGGAGTACCGAAAAAGCATCGGGAAGCATGAGCCGAGAAAGCTCCAGCGTCTCCGGCGTGCTTACAATTTTCCCTTGAAATCCGTCCCGCACCAATTTCGGAATCCGCCCGATATGGTCAATGTGCGCATGCGTAACGAGGAGATAATCAATGGAGGCGGGATTGTAAGCGAAGTCGGCGCGATTCGCCTCTTGCGCGAACTTCTCCCCTTGAATCAAGCCGCAATCAACGAGCAGTTTCGTCCGTTCTCCTTCCAGCAGAAAATTCGCGCCCGTTACCGTACCCGCGCCGCCGTAAAAGGAGAGGATGGCTTTATGTCCATCAGGCATGATCCAGGTACTTACATTTGAAGTAGCCAAACGCAATAAGGCCCCCTACGAGGTCAAACGCAACATCAGTACTCGTATCCAGCCAGTACCCTTCTACGCTCCAGGTGTGTCCCCAGAGGTACTCAAAGACCTCCCAACCGATTCCAATAACAAGAGTGGCGATGACCACAAAGCAAAACACTCGGGCTCCGGACGGAATCCCGGGAGCGCCAAAGTAGCCAGAAAAGAAACGCAACCAAAGAACGAAGAGTCCGATGAAGATACCACCGAGGAGATGCAGAGGCATGTCGTACCACCAAAATGTCCAGTACAAAGAAAAAACGATGGCCGCGATATGCAAAACGGCGATGGCGCAGACGAGCAGTGCGAGAATGCGAAGCAGGCGGATGCGGGACATAACAAAAGTATAAAGCACAAAGCACAGAACACAAAGACCAAACAAACTGACCAAAACACAAACGGGGAGTGTTTGCATAGTTTGAGATGTTTGTGCTTTGTTTGGATCTTTGTCTCCCTTCGGGAGATCCCCCGAAAGGTGAATGCTCCGTGATTTGTGCTTCCACCAAAAAACTCCTCTGCGGAGTTTTTTGGTGGTTACTCGGATGTTCCCTAGAACGAATCTAGGTGGGTGTTCTCAATTGAATGTAAGAGTCCAGCACCGCTTTTTGGTTCCAAGGTTCAACCTTGGGTCGGCTAAACCGAGGATTTGCAACAAATCCTCAGTCGTCCGAATCCGCCTAAGGCGGATTGAAGGGGAGAAAGGTTGAACCTTAATCTCCAACCAAAAAGCGGTGCCGACATCAGCAAGCAATGATTTGAACTCCCTGAAAAGCTGTTATAGAGGTAACATCTCAAGTAACCTTGCTCTATTATACATGAGGTATGGAACATGAAACAAGAAGACAAGGGGAGAAAAAACCACGCTAGCGCATTGGACGATGAAGGGTCTGCCCCAAATAACGATTTACCAACTGTTCGCATTCTTTATAACATTCTTTATCTATATGCCAATCAATTTCTTGAACAAGCGGTTTTGCCTCGCTCTTTTATCAACAACAGGCATCGGTATTTAGTTAAAAAACTGTCCTTGACAACTTTGCGTAGTGTCTGCGTCAAGTCCGCATTATTCTAACAGCCCATCCAAATTCACATCATAGAGTATCTGTTCCTGCACCAAACGATAGTTCACGAGTTCTTTCTTCTCAAACCAGTGCGGAATTTCCGCTTCAGCTTCCTCCACTGAACCGGACGCATGAATGAGATTACGGATAGCGCGGTCGTCCGTATCCGCCATTTGGTACGAATCCAGCACAAAGTCCCCGCGAATCGTGCCCACATCCGAAGAAAGCGGCTCGGT
>CAYJWA010000051.1:0-4460 GCA_964373775.1 uncultured Candidatus Saccharibacteria bacterium
TCAAGGACAAAACGGTTTCCATACGCTGGGGGGAATTATGGGATTTCACGGCTTCAGCCGTAGGCGGACACGGGGGTCAGTGTGCGGATTTTGCTTTGCAAAATCCGCACCTCTTTCCTAATCCTGAAAATGTCCCCACTTGTGCCCCTGGAGGGAATCGAACCCACATCTCGGGCTTACCCGCCCGCCTGACTCGCTATTTTGCCCCCGCGAGGAATCGAACCTCGAATTACGGCTTAGAAGTCCGCAGTTATATCCATTTAACTACAGGGGCAATGACCACACCTTACCTTATCATAAAACAGAAAGCGGGGGCGAATGCGGGGGCACTATTTCTTTTGCGCCTCGGGCGGCGGCGTAAAAGGATCCATCACAAAAAGCGGCTTGCGTTTGAGTTCCTCAAACCGTGCGCGGCGCTCCTCAAAACGCGCCACGGTCTCTTCCAACTCAAACCGGTTGAGAGGAGGGCGCGCGAGCGCCTCCCGTTTCTCCGTAAGAAAAATCTCCCCGCTCCCAACCTGCTGGTAAAAGAGAAAGTGGACCGCGGCGGACGCAAGATTAAGAACGAGAAACGAAATGAGCGCGACCCGCCAGTCAAACCGCGGATTGCGCAGAAATTGCGGCGGCTCGCCGCCTCCGCGCGATTGCCTGCGGAAGGAAAACCTGCTGAACTGTCCGTGGGAAAAATTCATGATGTTGTGCGCGCCGCGGGCTCGCCTCGTTGAAGAGCCGGCGAAACGGGCGCAGTTAATTTCAGAACCCGGAGGGTAACATCGGCTCGCCACAATGCTCCCCTCTTCCCCTCCGGTGCGGTTACCGCAAAAGAAAACTGCTCAATCTGCCCGGCGCGCGGCGCGGTCTCTAAAAGCGAGAGAAAGCGGAGCGTTGCGGCAAATGACCCCTCGGCGCGAAGGACCACGCGCACCGTCTCAACAAGCGAAGAATCAGAAAAGGGTTCAACGGAAACCGACTCAAGGGAAACGGAGACTCCTGTCTCCGCGCCCTGCGCCTCTAATGACTCAAAAAAAGCCACGGCCCCGCCTGCGGGCACAAAGTATCCGTCAATCTTCTCCCGAAGCAGTTGCGTATCGGAAATAACCGTTTTCGTTGCCTGGAGCTCCTGCTCCGCGCGCGCCGCACTCTCTATTTCGTTCCCCAGTGCAGACACACGCACCTGTGCCCCTCTGATGCCGAACCACAGAAACGCATACACCGAGAGTGCGGCGACATTGAGAAGCGCCGCCACTATAAGAATACTCCTGCTTTTTGATGAAGTCCTCATGGCTAGAACGCGCCCGTGGCGCGAAGCGAAAACTCAATGCCGCTTTCTTTCGCAAGAAGCGGGAGCGGCACCTCTACTTTCTGAAAAATCCCTGCCTGCTCCAACGCAGACGCGAAAGAAACGAGGGCAGCGCGCTCTTCAGCTATGCCGTGTATAAAGAACGGTTGTTTCCCCTCTACAGCGGGCGCAACAGAAAAACCGCCGAGCGAAATGCGAGCAGATTTACTGCGCGCCACTGCGGCAATTCGCTCAAAGAAAAAGGACGGCGCGCCGGCGACTAAAGACCCCGACAAAGGGGTAGGGATAGAGATTGCGCGGACGATAGTCAATTTCTCCTGCGCTCTCTCGAGCAATGCGGTAAGAGCCGTTGCTTCCTCCCGCCCGGCATTCCGCGCGAGCATCTCCACTCGACGCGCTGCCGCGTTTTCCTTCTGCACAGAAAAGACATAGGACGGCAGAAGAAGCGCAGCCGCAATAAAAACTGTGGCCAATAAAAACCACAGCCACACTGCAACAAGCCGTATGCAATACTCGCGCCGGAGTGCGTCCTTTTCGGTTTTAGGAAGTAAATTGAACATGTGACAGAGGACTAATGACTGAATGACCAAAATGAGCTATGAATTATGAGTTATGGGTTATGGGTTATGGGTTATGAATTATTCAGTTCCCCTTGGGCAGCGCAAGCCCCACTGCCGCCGCATACAGAAGCGACTCTTCAAAAAGAATCGGCGGTATGTATGCGTCAAATGAAAAAGCATTACGCCACACATTCGCGTCCTCAACCGGCAGGGAAAGCGCGCGGGCAAGGGACTCGCGAAGACCCGGAGATGTTGCCCCCGCACCGCAGAGCACAATCTTTCCGATGCCAGCCACCGATTCCCCGGAGCCGCCGGCATGCGTCTGCCAATAGGTGATGATTCTCCCAACTTCAGCGCGAAGCGCCTCTCTCGTCCCCGAGGTTCCCATCGCAACTATTGCGGTAAAATGCACTGTCTCATCACGGACGATAAAAAGTCCAGTTTTCTCTGCTCCCCGATGAACCACGAGATAGGTCCCGCGGTCTCCGTGCGAAATAACAGCGCGGCAGACGGCCTGCGCCCCGAGTTCCAACGAAAGAAGAATAAGCCCTGCCGCCTGAAAAAGCTCCGCATAGGTGTGGACAACGGCGCGCGGAAACGCGGTCACGGAAACCTCGCGAGAATCAGGAGACGAAGATGACGCGCTGGGGATAACTGTGTAGTCAAAGATCGCCTCTGCCGGAGAAAGCGGCACATTTTCTTCAAGCGTGAACTCAATGACGCCGCGCATCTCCTTCGGAGAAACCGGCGGCATCCTCGTGGTGTACAGGTACGCCTTCTCTTCGGGAAGCGAGCCGTTCACAAACGAAAGTCGCAGTTCTTCCTTCAGTGTACGCAATTCCGCGACCACACCCTCTTTATCATACACATACCCGTCCACAATCGCCCCGGCAGGAAGCAAACGGCGACCAAACCGTCCGACCGCGAAGGCACCGCGTTGCCGGACGAGCTCCAACGCCGTTACCGCCGTGTCGGATATATCAAGACCAACCGCGGGCATTTCCAAAAACTTCGGCGGGGGGAAAAACTGATGGAAGATGCGGTCCTTCAACTGGGTGGCTACCGGCATGATACCGGATAGTATAGCATCAAAAAAGGAATTTCTAATTACCTCATTCACCTAATTTCTAGTAAAAATTGAGAGCGGCACCGCAGGGCGTTAGACCCTGCGGGCCGCCCAGAATGACCCTGCGCAGCCTGCCTGCCGAAGCCTCGGCGTAGGCAGGGAGCGCAGGGTGTCCCCCATTCGTGTGCGCTATTCGTTAAGCGTATCTACTATAAAACTCCAGATTCCTGATTTAGCATTTGACCTTTTATTAGGTGAATTAGAAATTAGACAATTAGGTAATTTCTTTATCGCGTTTTCCACCACTCCCGCGCGATGGGAATGAACGAAACCGCGATGATGCCGAGTACGATCGGAAACAAATACCGGTCTATGGAGGGGATAGCGCTTCCGAGCCCGTAGCCCAAGAATATAAGAAGCGTGGACCAGAGCACTCCGCCGATGATGTTGTAGGAGAGGAATGTGCGGTACTCCATCTGCCCGACGCCGGCGAGAATCGGCGCAAAGGTGCGGACAATCGGCACAAACCGCGCGAGCACAATGGTTTTTTTGCCGTACTTTTCGTAAAACGCCCGTGTGCGGTCAATGTGTTTTTTGTGAAAGAAAAAGGAGTCCTCGCGAAAGAAGATTTTCGGACCGACTTTTTTCCCGAACGCATAGCCGACGCTGTCGCCTAAAATAGCGGCAAGGGTACAGCCGAGCCACAGTAGCACGACATTGAAATAGCCCTGCGACGCAAGGAGCCCCGCAGTAAAGAGGAGCGAGTCGCCGGGGAGAAAAAAACCGAAGAACAGTCCGGACTCGGCGAAAACAATGGCGAACACGCCGATAAGGCCGAAGGTGGCGACGAGAAACTTTGGATCAAGATACTGCAGTAAAGAATCCATAATTTCGAATCTCGAATACCTAATATCGAAAAAATATACAATATCAAAGAAGAAAACGACTAACTTCTTCTGGTTCAGTATTCGGCATTTTTCGATATTCCAAATTAGATATTCGATATTTTATCGTGTTCTGTCTAAATAGCTCTGCAAAATAATGGCCGCGGCCGATGCGTCCAGCTTGTCCGTCTTTCCCTGCCACCTTCCCGCCTGCACCGAGGTGAGAAACTCCGGCTCGTACTCTACTTTCTTGCGCGTCAGTTTTTCAATCGCTTTTTTGAACTCATCCGCCTGTTTCGCAATCGGATTGTCCTTGCCGCTAAAATCCGTTGACTCCCCCACCACGACCAGCTTCACTTTCTGCTCCTTCACGATGCGCTCCAATTCAGACAGAAGCGTTTTGTCATTCTTCAACACCGAGTACGGAAACGCGAGCGTGCCGCTCTCGTCTGAAAGCGCAACCCCCACCCGCTTCGCTCCGTAATCAATACCAAGGTAACGCATCAGTGTATTATACAATATCGGCGTATTTTGATAGCATGGTGATGAGGGAAGGGTCGGATAATAGTAGTCCACCAGTCTTGTTCAGTAAAGATTGAGAACGGCACCGCAGGGCGCCTGCCTGCCGCGATGCCTCCGGCGCAGGCAGG
>CAYJWA010000052.1:0-4430 GCA_964373775.1 uncultured Candidatus Saccharibacteria bacterium
TCAAGTGCCTATCCTCTCTGCACTCTCAACCCTCCAGTGGGAAGCTACAAATTATATAGGGGAAAAAACAAATCACCTCAAAAACCACCGAGGTGTGTTTTTGTTTTCATCTGTACTGAACCATAGCATAATGAAAATATATGTCAAGCACTTTCGCATTAGACGGCTTATTTATTCACTCTTTTGTGGCTTATTCTGTTATCCCCTTGCAAAATATACGCACCAAAGCAGTCACGCCGCTTGGCGCCGGTCAAACATTGGCGACTCCGGTTGCGGACATGGCGACAAAGTCGCGATTACCAACTTCAAAGAGGCGATTGTTACGGTTGCAGTTGAAAGCAAATATATCGCCGAAACATTTCGGATTATGTTTGAGTATATCGGGAAGCACCGTGAGCACTAGTTGTTTTATTGAGTCCGCGGAACAGTGTGATATTCTAGTGGTATGGCCTACGATGCTGACATAGCCATAACAAAACAGCTTTGCCTGCCGAGTATTCGCCCTTCAAAGCGTCTATTAGCCGCCATTGGGATTCTCAAAGGGCGCGGAGCAAAAGCCCGCAAGGAAATCAAAGAGATGCGACGCGAGTGGGAAAGGCGTGAAAAGCGCCAGATAATGCTTGCGAGACAGTTACGAAAGTAACAGTTATGTTACTTGATTCCAACATTCTCATTGCCTGTTTTGAAGCCGAGCCAGCAGCGGTTTCGTTCGTGCTCGCAAACCAGAGGCAGTATCAACCTCTGTTTGTTTCCATCATCTCGGTTACCGAAATGCTCTCGCTTCGGAACCTCACTGAAGATGAGATGCGCCGCATCTTCGTTATTCAAAGTATTTGGAGTTCGTACTGTCATAAAAAATGCGCGCTTCTTGTGAGAAGCGCGCATCTGTGTTTTCCTCCCGCCGTCATTCCCGGCGAAGCCGTACATCGGCTTCGCCGTAGAGAGCGATCACTTCCGACTGAAACTTCTCTCGGGAGATTTCCTCCCGCTGTCTTTTTGCTTGCAGGTCCGCCAGCCTTTTGAGAAGGTCGGGGAACCTGTTGAGTGTCTCAATCTTTTCTTGAATGCCCTCCAACTCCGGGGGGAGGCTCCGGTCAACCGGCACGAAGCCGAGAGTCGCAAGAGCGGCTCCGAGCGACGCCGGTTTTTTCCTTTTGTCGTTCATACCCAAATAGAGAATACACCAGGAAGTTAATTCTGTCAAAGATTGACGCCAGCCGGGTTGCGAGATTTCGGAGAGAATCGGAGCTTTCGTTCGCTCGCTAGCGCGTCTCCGGCCACAACTCTGGAGACAAAGCTTTTGGCGTTCAAAATGGACCTCGGCGCGTACGCCCTATGCAGGGCAAGAATGTCGTCGGCGGTCATTGTCTCGGCGGCCGCCCATGACCTGACCGCTTCTAGTTTCCCGATAAATGCTCCGTCCGTTTGGCCAACGATGTCATGAAATATCTGCTCCGGCAGGCGAAAAAAAGCCAACAAAGAAAGATAAGGCATTCCTGACTTTTCCGCCCGCTTTGCCACCAGTTCCCTGGTATACGCGCGGATGTCTCCGTTTTCAAAATCCTCAACAAAATCGGAAAGCGCGTACCATAACTCATCATGGGAAAAACGCACCGCGAGGTCTCCGGAAGATGCCTCGGGTTTTTGCTCCGATTCCGCGTCGCGGCGCATGGTTGCCAAAAAGGCGGCAGCATTGATTTCTTCGAGACGCTCTGACAGCCCGTCAAGATAGTTTTGATGCGCGGCATGAATGCTCTGCGCATCTTCCGGAGAAATCCTTCCCGCTTTCACCTGCGTCAAGAACACTTGAAAGCTTCCCTCCGCGCTTTCTTTTGTTTCAACTTCGGCCAAGTCAATCTGATATCTCGCGTCAAGCGCTACATTGGTTCCAATGTAGGCCCCTTCGGTTTCGTGCCGCTCCTTTACATACCGCATAACGGCTACCGCTCCGCGGACGCTGTTTTCCAACGTCCGGGCAGTTACTTTTCCATTGCTTTCTTGTTCCATGACGCTCCTGAACTCGGGATGACTGAAAAACGACGAGAGAGCGTAGTTGGATATGAGGGAGCGCTCCAGAACTTGCTGTAGCCAGCTTTCCGCACGCCTCATCTGCCCCGTCTGGCCGCCGTGTTCTTGCATGCTCGCTGTTCTGTCCTGAAGCTCCAGCGTCAAAAACTTCGGCAGGAGCGTCTCCGCGGCGCGTTCAAACGATGGCTGGCTGTACAGCTTCCACGGCTCGGAGCCGTGCTCGCGCGCAAGGTCGGCTATTTTCTTCTCCGCTTTGCCGAGAACGGCAATATCGGCGAGCGGGAGCGGCTCAAAAGACGCTCCCTGTTCAGCGGATGCGGTTTGCGCGTATGTTTCAAAAAAACGCTTCCCCATTTAAATTTCAGCGAGCCGCTGGTTCACCGCCGTCTCTTGCAGAATCGGACGAACGGACTCAAGATTCGACATGGTTAAGATTTTCTGACCGTTTCTGCTATTTCAACGAGTTGACTTTTCGCTGTCGCAGAGAGGTCTATCGCCCTCGCAAGCCACTCCGGCATATTCCGGAAACTGGCGAAGGCGCTCCCCTTTTTTATCTGCTCCTTTGCTTCCCCGGCTACCTGCAGAACCTCGAAGTAGATATTTTTTTTCTTTGATTTTCTGACACCCAAAAGCACTCCGCCGTTTTGCGTTTCCACCAACACGGTGTTGCCTCCATTAGTGCGCAGGTTCTCTAGCTCGGCTGCAATCGCCTTTCTCCGCCTTGCTTCCCCCGCCTCCTTTTCTTGCCTGCGCGCGCTTGCCTCGTTAACGCTTTGTCGGATGGTTCTTGTTTTTCCCTCTCTGTCATTTTTCTCCCGTATGCCGAAAGCGGCAAAGAACTCGCCCGGTTGCTTATACTCTTTTCCTCTTCGCCGGTCGCGAACCGTTTCCCATTCTCTTCCGAGAATATCCTGCAAACGAGCGTCGTTTTCTTCAATGAGCCGTATGTGCTCCAATATTTTCTTCGCCTTTTCGCTTATCTCTGCCGTAACGCCGGCTTTCTTGTCTTCATCTGAAGGAAGCGCCAGCTCGTCAAATTCTGAAGCAGTGCCTACCCCTGGGATGGTAGTGAAACCCATTCTCCGCAATTGGTTCAGGGTTGGCACATAGCGCCAATTGGATGTGTGTGTCTTCCATGGGGCGACTTCATCCACATTCTTCAACTGTTTCGCGCCTTCTCCAATGAGAACCGCATTGATAAGCTTGCCTCTGATTTCTTTGCTCGTTCCTTCCTCAACGGCGCCGGCTACCTCTTGAATTCTCTGCAGCGCTCTGTTTTGGCGCGCAAGCAGGGACTGCGCCATTGCGGCGGCTTCCGTAAGCTTGTCGATAAGAGCGGCGATGTATTCTTGCCTCGCTTTTTCTTCCCGCTCTTTGATGCGCTCGCCGTGCCTTCGCATCACCTCCGGGTCGTTCTTGAGCTCTTGAATCGCTTGCTCAAGCTCCTCCGCGCGCCGATGGTAATGCGTCTCCGCTTTGTTTTTGATTTCGGCAAGGCGGGTGTCAAAATCGTTCCGCGCCTTTTCAAAAACGGTCTCATCAACTTTTTGATACAGTTCGTCTCTTTTGCCTTTTAGTTGTTCAACAACCGTTGCGAATCCGGAATCATCGCGATTTTGTGCTTCCATTTTCTTGATGGTCGTTTCCACTTTTTCGAGCGCGGCGAGTAAACCCGCTCCTTCTCGGTTTTTTTGCAGTTCCTCATATTCATCTGCGGGCAATTCTTTCCGAGCTTTCCGAGTTTGTATGTGGGCTATCCACTTTTTCTCAATTTTCTCCAAACGCTCAAGGCGGCTTTCGTTGACACCCGGAAGCTTTTTTAATCTCCTCTCCAACGCTTCATACTCCGCGGCTTTTGCGTCTATTTCAGCTGGGTCGCGGGGAGGCGGCGTATTTATAATGTCTTCAGCGGCTTGTAAAAGCGCCACGAATTCCTGGTCTTCATACGACTCAACCGCTTCCGCCCTTTTTCCCTGTTCCCTTTCCAGACTGCCGCTTTCTCTATCCGCCAACGCGGAACCTGCTTGTCTCTCGTTACTCGGTGCAAATTGAATTTGTTCCTTGTTCATTTTTTTAGGTAATTAGTAAACAATTCGGACCAATTTCTCATATTTCTGACTTTTTGTTTTTCTTCATCATGGCTTCAAGTAAGGGTAAAATATCTTCTTCGCGGTTGTTGAAGCGGTACGAAATCTCACCAAGGTACAAATGAAAGAAACTTTTATGCACTCCGCAATACTGGTACAGCCAGTGCTTGGCGTAACTCCAGAAGTCCTCAAGTTTAGTCCGAAATGATTACTGATTACCTTTTTTTTATCGCAAGTGCGAACATTAAAACTTGTAATCTTGATAAAGCTTGAGAGCGACACCGCAGGGCATTAACCCTGCGGGTCGCCCCGATT
>CAYJWA010000053.1:0-4350 GCA_964373775.1 uncultured Candidatus Saccharibacteria bacterium
TCACTATCGGTCTTAAGAAGTATTTAGCCTTGCCGGTTAGTTCCGGCGGGTTCCCCCAAGCTATTCGTGTCTTGAGGTACTCAAGAACAGCAACAAAAAAGATTATTTATTTTCACCTACGGGGCCATCACCCTCTGGGGCCGAGCTTTCCAGCTCGTTCGGTTAATAAACAATTTTGTAACTTTCCTCGTATAAATACGAAGTTGCTGTCTTACAACACCGCGCAAAGCGCGGAAACTCGAAATTCGAATATCGAAACTCGAAACAAACCGAGAAAATTCAAATCACAAAACCAGAAAACGGGGACTCCGTTTTGGATTTTCCTAATTTTGAATTTAGATATTAGACCTGTTGCTTAATAATTTTTTGCGAAAAATCTCGCGAAGATAGCCTTATTTTAAGCCAGCAAACTTTGTAGAAAGTAGCTAAAGTCTTATTAAGCAACTCGTCTATTGTTTCGAATTTCGGATTTCGTGCTTCGGATTTCTGTGCTTTGCACGGTTTGGGCTTCTCCGCGTTCGCTCGCCGCTACTGACGGAATGCTGATTAGTTTTTATTCCTCCGGGTACTGAAATGTTTTACTTCCCCGGGTACGCGCCGCGTCCTACGCGGAATTTCTAATTGTCTAATTTCTAATTTCTAATCAAATCCCAAAGGCTCAATTTTTAATTTCAAAATTAAGTCATTAGAAATTCTATTAGGAATTAGGTGAATTAGGACTTAGGAATTCTGTGTAAGACACGGCTTCCGTGTATTACACGGAAGGGTTTCCCCATTCGGAGACCTCCGGATCAAAGGTTGCTTAGCACCTCCCCGGAGCGTATCGCCGCTAGCTCGCGTCCTTCATCGCCTTCTTAAGCCAAGGCATCCACCATACGCCCTTGTTTCCCATCGGGAAACATATAACCACTATCCACTGCGGAGCAGTGGAAATCCCACATCACAATATCCAAATTACAAACAATGCCCAACCTCCAAAGTCAGAAATGTCCGAACGAAACGATGCCGTTTGAGATTTCGAATTTGGAATTTGCCTGCCCGCCAAAGGCTTGGCGCAGGCGGGAGATTTGTTTGGAATTTGTTTCTTGGAATTTGGTGCTTCCATTGCTCCGCAATGGCATTAGTCCTGCTCCATGGAATCATCCATAGAGCATTCTTTTTTACCTGTTTACCCGTTCAAAACTTCTTAGTTTTGCTCGGGTTTTTTATCGTCCACCTCCGAAGCCAAAGACCCCTTATTCCGGCCCTTCGCCGGAATAAAAGCGCTTCGTGGTGGGATAATCGCCGTATCGCTAACATGTTGCTCTAATCGCTAGGAATCTTCTTCCTAGCGCCTAGCGCCTAATGTCTAACGCATTAGATGACTGGTTATGACACGAAACAATATTTTTCAAAGAAACAGGACAAGCTCCCGCATCTGAATATTCCGTACCCACGGGGATGAATGAACTTCACTCATCCCCGCGGAAACAAAAAATCCGCCTGATTCCAAAGCGGATTTGCGCAAACAGGCAAAAAGCCCTGCACATCAAGTTTCCCGCTTTGAAGTTCGCGTAAAAGTAAACATTGAATTGTGCCTGCAATTATATACAAGGCATTTTCGCTGTCAAGCGTGTTGTGGACTGAACGGGGATAGGTCGCAATTCCCCAAAACAGAATGCCCTGCGCGGTTGCGCAGGGCATGATGAAATATCAACTCTCCTTTAAGACATTCACCCCCGATGGTTCTTCATCTCCTCCCGTAGTTTGTCAATAAAACCGGCGGCTGCCTGCTGGCCGCCGAGCCCAAAAGAGAGGCCGAAGCCGAGCGATAGTGCGACAATCACTCCGGTAAAAAGGGTCTGCACGAACGGCGCCGCAATCCCGAGCTGGAACAGCGCCATGAGTACGGCAAAAATCCAGATAGCCCACTTCGTCACGCTCCCCAAAAAATTCGCGTGCCGCGCGCCGGCAGCCATTGCGGCGCCGACGACAATCCTCTGCATCGCGGAGGCAATCATCACTGCCACCAAAAGAATGAGGACAGCGACAATCACTTGAGGCAAGTAGAGCAAGACCACTTGCTGGAGGAAAGTATTCACCTGTGTCAAACCTAAGACATCCAAGGATGCAACGAGGAAGACGACGATAACGAACCATTCAACCAGGTCCCCAAGAAACCGCCCCGAGTCAAGATTGAAACCGGCGCGCTTGAGCACTTCGTCAACCCGCGCGCTCTTCAAGAGATTGTCAATCTTGAGAGACCGAATGATTTGAGAGACGACATGCCCCAAGAGCGACCCGATAGCCCAGCCAACGACAAAGATAATGACGGCGATAACGAGATTCGGAATGAACTCCGCAACCCCGGTGCCGATGTCCCGGAATGACTCCCGAAGGACATTGCTCCACAGTTCTATCATAATTTTTTTATGTGTTACTCCGCCACAGGGCGGAAGAAAAACTGCTAATAAAGAACGCCAGATATATGGCGAAAACAGCTCTCTTTACTTCAAAGCTGCGCGCCACCCGACCCTATCCGGCTTGTAGTTTCCACCAGAGTATTATAACACCTTGTGAACAGGTTATAGACAAGTTATCCACAGGTCGCCGCGAGAACATTGCGAATTACCATGCGACTTCCCGCGGCAACTCTATCGTATGTCCGCGGCTCGCCGTATCTGTTGGCGGCAAGCCGATTTTATCTAAAATTGTCTTGTGCGGATAGTCCAAAATGTCCCGCACGAGCTTATCATACATGCTCAACCGATAGCGAAACTCGCTGGTCTCAAAAGCCGCGTACCGCAATTCCTTCCCTATCTCCGCCTCAATGCCCCGCATAATATTCTGGAGCGTCCCGCGCCGCAGATGGTCCGCAACCAAGAGCACATCTACCCGGCTGTCATCGTTTTGACTGAAAAGACCGGCAGTAATAACAAGCTTCAACCGTCCCGCGGGCGCGAGTCGCCGCCCGAGCTCGTCCCCTTTAATCAGACCTGAATCAATGAGGAGAGTGCGCAGCTGGCGTAGATACGGAAAAGAAAGGTTGAGAACCCATCCGCCGACCTTTCGCCGAGACCCATTCGTCTTGGCGCCGCTCTTCCGGGAAACCCGTTTGGCAAATGCTCTGCCCTTGATAAACCGCCCCTTGCGCAACGCAGATATCTCGTGCCGCGCAACGGAAAGCGTGGTCTTTGCCCGCTCTGCAATGCTTTCCAAGTCAAACGGCGTCTCCGGATTAAAGAGAAAAAGACGCATAATACGCACCTTGCTTTCAGAGCCGAAGAGTTTGCCGAGGATGTCCATCCCGTTAGAGGTAGGACACGGACGAATGCTTTTCCGTGTTCTCTACGATTACTGCTTGTAATGTATCAAACATAATTTTGTGCTTTTCCAACGAGTGTCCGTGACCTCTAACGGGATCCATAGAATAGCGGTTAGCGGTTATCGTCTAGTGGAAGAAAGGAATTCGTTGTCCCCTTCTAAACGCTAAACGCTTTACGCTAGACGCCGAATTAGTGCATTCTAGCACCACCCCAAAATTGCGCTAGGAGTTGACAACCTGTTTATAAAATGATTTCATTCCGGCAGGAAAGGAACCACATGACACTCGAGGAAATCAAAAGGCTCAACAGACAAGTCATCAAGTACAGAGCAAACGAATTCGCCGAAGCGGCAATCGGCAAAGTAGCTGTTACCATTGGTCCGCAGATGTGGTTGGTATGGATTAACAACCTCATTGCAGGAAACCGACTTCCCGATATTGGGAGATGGGAGATATGGAGTGTGCATTGGAATGCTCGTGAATATCTTGGGAAGCTGACACTCCTAGAAATCGTCCCGGAAACAGCTGTAATGGAGTTCTTCCCTGAAAGATAACTCCTTACAACGCAAACCGCCCGCATGGAGATAATTCCAGCGGGCGATTTTTATTCCTTCTTTTTCCTCCCCTCCTTTCTAAGGATGGGTTAGGGGGTGGTAGTTATTACCCCCTCTCAATCTCCCCCTTGGAAAGGGGGAGAGGTAGAGATCGAGATTACTTCAAAGTCACTTTCCCGCCAGCTGCTTCGACTTTCTTTTTCAACTCTTCCGCCTCCGCTTTCTTCATGCCTTCCTTGAGGACAACAGGAGCGCTATCAACTTTGTCCTTTGCATCCTTCAGACCGAGCGCCAGGACCTCTTTCACGATTTTAATCACCGCAATTTTCTGGGCCCCGGCATCAGTAAGCTCTACGGTAAATAAGGACTTCTCTTCCTTTGCCTCGCCGGCGCCGCCCAGAGGGCTCTGCCCGGCGGGAGCAACGGCGGCGGAGACGCCGAATTTTTTCTCAAGTGTCTTAACGAGTTCATTGAGGTCAAGGACGGACATCT
>CAYJWA010000054.1:0-4282 GCA_964373775.1 uncultured Candidatus Saccharibacteria bacterium
CTTTTGGTATTCGTGTGCACCATTCGTCAAGTGTATCTACCTCTTTTGGTATTCGTATGCGCCATTCGCTAAACGTATCTACCGCTATTCGTTAGGCGTATCTACTATGACAGAAAATCAAGATAATTCTCCTTCGTCACAAGAGTAATGGAGCTCCCCTGATACGCCTCTAGAAATCTTTTCCGCGAAGCGGAGCCTATGCGGCCATCCGAATACTTACACTCAAAAGCCGACAATACTCCTCCTGACTCCTCTATAAAATCAATCTCTTTCTGGTCGTAGGTTCGCCAAAAATAATAGTTCTTGAATTCGTCCGCGTACAAGGACTTTTTTATCCTCTCAATGACAAAAACATTTTCAAAAATACCGCCCATGTCGTCGCGTAAAGAAACGGGGTTAAAGTTCTGAATGAGGGAGTTTCTGATACCGATATCCATAAAATACACTTTGAAACCGCGCCGTATTTCATTGCGCAGGTTGCGTGACAAAGCGTAGAGACGTTTGATGACGAATGTTTTTTCAAAAAGTTCAAGGTACCGCTCCACGGTGACGATGGAAACGGCAAGCTTCACAGACAGCTCGTTCAGCGACACTTCGTTTCCGATTTGAAATGCGAGCAGACGCAATAGGTCTTCCAAAAGTTTTGGTTTCCGTATATCCTCAAAGGTAAGAATATCCTTGTATAAGTAGTGTGTTTGTATATTTTCAAGTTCACGACGAGCCGCTTCCTGGGAGTTCAGATTATTGAACACCTCCGGATACATACCGAACCGAAATATCGCCTCTTCGTTCCCGCGGAAGGAGGGAACACCTGCCGTCAAAATAACTTCTCCAATGGAAAACGGCAAGAGCAAAAACTCAACCGACCTTCCGGTCAGCGGTTCGTTTATTTTACCAGCCAAGTCAAACGAAGACGAACCTGTGGCAACAATCTGCTGTGTCGGATACTCGTCAACAAAGGTTTTCAAAACTCTGCCGATATCTGAAATACTTTGCGCTTCATCAAGAACAACGATTTTTTTCTCACCGAAAAACGCCTTGATTCTTGCAGGCTCTGCGACGGACAACTCTCTTCTAACAGAATCAACTTCGCAATTAAAATATGCTCCACTGGCGCCGAATGTGCCCAAAATGAGCCGAGCAAGCGTGGTTTTTCCGGAGCGGCGCGGTCCATACAAAATGATTATTTTTCCCTTAAATAGCCACTTTTCTATGCTTTTTTGCAAGAATCTCTGATACATACTCTATAGATTTAGCATAAATATCTAAAGTATACTAGAAATACTTGTGGATAACTTTTTCAACGTTGCCTGATTTCCGGGTACGCGACACCTAAAATTCCTAAAACTATGGTACAATGCAAACATGAAAGAACGGCAAAAACAAGCCTCAAAGAAGCCCGCTATCGCCTTCCGCCAGGCGCTCTTTTGGGATGTGGACCCGAAGACGATTGACCCCGAAAAAAACGCGGTCTATGTAATTGAACGGATTTTGGACTTTGGAGATGATGAAGAAGTGCGGTGGATGTTTAGTCGGTATTCAAAAAAGCGCATCGCGGAGACGATGGATCGTCCTCGAAGTCAAGTACTTAACAAATCAAGAGCGTTATGGTCCCTGCTCCTCCCACAAAACAAGAAAAAATCGTTGACCAAATTGCAAAAAATGTGGCCGCGCTTTGCATGGACGGACGAAAGAAGTTTTTTATAAAGATATACAGTCTTTGCAAAGATAACCCAAAATTACTCTCTGCTGGTATTGTGCGAGCGAAGAAAATGTATGCGCAGCGCCACAACCCGACTCATGTCTTAAAAAGTCTGGTCTATTTCACGGACGCGGAGATTGACCCCATGCCTACCCTTTTTTTCAGAGCGAGCTGGGAGGACATCAAAAAATACTTCCGCGCCGAAGTCGCGAAGATTGCGAAGGACCTGTTTCAAATAGAATAGCGCGCAACGAAACACCTGTATGGAAGGAACCGAGCAAAACCAGGCGGAGAAACCCATTCGCCCGCCGCCGACACCCGACCCGCTGAATCCGCACGGGGTATGGGCGCCAATCGTGGAAGCGTTTTACCGTCTGAAAGGAAGCCGGTGGTATCTCCCCATGATGGCGGCAATTGCGCTTCTCGTCGGCTACCTGTCGTTTAACTCCATCTGGCGGCTGGAACTCAAAGTGCGGGAGTTTACTCCATTTCAAGAGTTCGCCTACTGGGACTTTTTTCAGCAGTCGCTTGTAGAACAGGTTTCTCTCGGTACTCTCGCACTCATTTTCTTCGTGTTGACGCGAAGATACTATCCGCCAATACTTCTGTATCTTGGCTTTTTGGTCAAGTGGGGTTCCTTTATCTACGAGCGGGACTCCAAATTTCCCGACAGTTCATGGTGGTACTCGTTCTCACCGATTTTTATCTATGCCCTGCTAACACTCCTCATACTGCTTGGTTTAAAACTGGGGAAGAAACCGGGTTTGGCGGCTATCGTGCTCATCAACAGTTTCTTGCTGGCAAACTATAATTCCAACATCTGGACCGCAACTCCATACGAAGCAGCGCGGGAAGTGCTCAACGAATCAACAGAACAAACGGCGCTTATTCCTGAAGAAGTCGGAGAACTCCACGAGGATAGTACGGAACCACCGATACAGTGGCATTCTCTTGACGCCGCATCGCAGCCGATTCGCACGCTGCATAACTCGGACCTCAACTCCAATTTCTGTTTCTACCATATTGGCGACATTGCCTCCGGCGAGTATGCCGGTAAAAAAGCGACATTGGTTACGGTGCAAGTTGATACCCCCTGCGACATTGTGCGGCCTCTTAAGTCATACGGCTATGTTGTCGCGGACGCGGCGGGAAACATACTTGCGTGGAAAGACGATTATCTATACCTTCAGTATGAAGAAGAATGCGAAGACCCATTTGATTATGGTGGCGCTTGCAATCCCGCCAACTACAGGCGTTATCTGGGGTTGCTTGATAGCTCAATAGATAGTTTGCCGTTTCCTCCCGAATTGACGAGATTGACAAAGGGCTATGTCTTCACGAAAAAATCGCCGAGTCGCGCAGCTTTTCGAGTAATTGATAGGGACTTCTATACGCTCTCTCCGCTGGATATGTCTGACACTGCCGACACCGAATTTCAGCTCATTGATTCCACAGAAGGAGGCGCGCAGATCGTAAGAAAAACAAAAACAATCAGTGCGTCTGTGGGGGTGTTCCAAAACTCATACTACTTGCTCCTCCCCTTTGGAAAAGCGATAGAACTTGAACCTGCTCTGTAGACATCAGGTGTCTACAGGTCTTTTTCCGCTTCTATAAACTCCTCAAGTTCCCCATTAAGCACTTTATCCACCTGCGCGGTCTCCACTCCGGTGCGATGGTCTTTAACCATTTTGTAGGGATGCAAGACATAGGAGCGGATTTGGTTGCCCCACGCAACTTCGGTGGTGCTTGAAATCTGCATTCCCTTCTCTTTCGCAAGCCGTTCGGCTTCGCGTAGTTTGTACAGTTTACCGCGCAAAATCTGGAGCGCTTTTTCTTTATTCTGCGCCTGATTGCGCTCCGAGGTTACATGCACGGAAATGTTTGTCGGTTTGTGAACAATTCTGACAGCGGTCTCGCGTTTGTTGACATTCTGTCCTCCGGGCCCTCCCGCCCGCGCGGTTGTGATTTGGAGTTCGCTTTCCGGAATCTCAATGTGCTTATCGGTCGGCAAAAGTTTCGGAATGACCTCAACCATTGAGAAAGAAGTGTGTCGTTTTTTCTGTGCGTTGAAGGGAGAAATGCGAACAAGACGGTGTACGCCGGATTCGTTTTTCAATTCTCCGTACGCGTTCTTTCCGATGACTTCAACTGTTACATTCCTGAATCCGCCGTGGTCATTCTGATTTTGATGAATCATGCCGCAAGTCCAACCCCTGCGCGCGAAAAACTTTCGGTACATCTCAAGAAGCATCGCGGAAAAATCTTCCGCGTCATCGCCTCCCGCGCCGGAAAAAATCGTCATGATGGCGTCTCCGCCGTCATAGCTTTCTCCCTCCCCCCCGCCCTTCTTCAATTCGTTGTATTCCCGCACAATCTCCTGCGCCTTGTTTTTATCAGTCCAAAAATCCCCCCGCGCCATGAGGGACTCAATCTCCTGTATTCGCTTTTCCCGTTCATTAACGGCCATAATGTCGCTCACTATACCACCACTATACCACCACTATACCACGAAACCCGTTGATCTACCGTAGAGGTAAATATCGGTACGATCGTAGAATATTTACCTCAATGTTCTTTTCA
>CAYJWA010000055.1:0-4236 GCA_964373775.1 uncultured Candidatus Saccharibacteria bacterium
TGATTTCAATCAGTACACTATCTCTACGGCCGTAATTATAGTGTACACGCAAGAAGAAAGAGATTTTATTCTTTTACCTCTGTCGCGGCGGCAACTGCAGACGCAACCGGCGCAACTGGAGGCGCAACCTCCGCGGGCGCGTCGGCCGAGGCAATCTCTTCTCCTTTCGCGCTACGGATGTCTATCTTCCATCCCGTGAGTTTTGCCGCAAGGCGCACATTTTGTCCGCCCTTGCCGATGGCGAGCGATTGTTCGTCTTCCGTAACTTCCACAATTGCTTTGTTCTCATTCTCGTCAATTTTCACCGAGAGCACCTCGGCGGGCGAGAGCGCCGCCTCCACAAACTTCGCCGCGTCGGGCGACCATTCTATAATATCTATCTTCTCGCCGCCGAGTTCGCTCATTACCGTTGAGACGCGGACGCCGCGCTGCCCAACCATGGAGCCCACGGGGTCAATATGCGGGTCATTACTGGCGACCGCGAGTTTGCTCCGCGAGCCCGCCTCGCGCGCAATGCCCTTTATTTCCACCACGCCGCTTGCGACTTCTGGCGCCTCTTGCTTAAAGAGTTCATAGAGCAATTTGGGGTGGGAGCGGGAGAGTTTCAGGAAGATTCCGCGCGGCGTCTCCTCTACGCGATAGAGGTATCCGCGCACCCGCTCGCCTTGACGGTACCGCTCTCCGGGAATCTGTTCTTCGTAGGGCAAAATGCCGGTGGCGCGTCCCATATCAATAAAGATATTACCCCTCTCCACTCTCTGGACTGTTCCGGAAACAATCTCTCCCTGGCGCGCGCCGTATTCGCCCATGACCGAGATCCGTTCCGCTTCCCTGATTTTCTGGATAATCACCTGCTTGGCGGTCTGCGCCGCAATGCGCCCGAAGTCGCCTTTGCCCTCCAGCGGGAAGATGATTTCATCGTCCAGGACCGCGTCCTTTTTAATCTTGCGCGCATCATCCATCATAATGTGGTGCTCCGCGTTGTAATAGATGCGTTCATCTTCCAAAGCGCGCTCGCGCTTCTCTGCTTTCATCTTCTCGCTCTCTTCTTCCGGAATCACCCGCGTTTCATCCACTACGACTTTTACCTGGGTAAAGTCGGTTTTGCCGGTGTCCGGGTCAAACTTTGCGCGCACAATCTGCCCCTTCTTGCCGTACTCTTTCTTGTACGCGGTCGCGAGCGCGGCTTCAATCGCTTCCAGCACCTTCTCGCGCGGGATGCCGCGCTCGTCCTCTAGTTGGGCGAGGACGGAGTTGATAACTTTGAGGTCAAAAAGCATAAATACAATTAACCTAATTGTTCTAATTACTCCCCGCCTGCGCCGGCATGCCCGTTCGCCTGCCTGCGCGTCGCACGCAGACAGGTCTGCGGGCAGGTCATTATTCTAAGGAAATCCTAATCTCTAAAACCCAAAACGCTTTTATGTTAATTAGCTAATTAGGTCAATTAGAATAATTCTCTTTTTTACCGTCTCGGTAAAAAAGAGGTTCGCCCTCGGCAGGCGAACACTGGATTCTTTATGCTACCAAACGAAGGAGTTGTCTGTCAACAGGATGTATCTGGTTTTATGCACAGGATGTGTTGTGCGCGGGCGAACAGGTGGGATATAATAAGCTTACTGACAGGATGGTCTGGGCACCGTTTATCAATCTATGAAACTCCTATGGAGCCGCAAGAAAACAATAAAAAGGGTCTGGTCGTCGGCATTATTGCCATTATTGTGATTGTCGGCGGGTATCTTCTTTTCGCATCGCCCGCAAACGGACCTGAAGGCGCGGCTCCGGCTGGGGAAAGCAAGATTGTGCGCGAGACCCCGAAGGTAACCGAGGAGCAACTGCTGGGAGACGCGGGGCTTTCGCAGAGCCAGCAGAGCGACATTCTAAAGCACAAGCAGGATATTCTCCGTTTGGCGCGCTCTGGAAAGGCGCTTTCGGACGAGGAGAAGTCAACCATCGGAAACATTATGCTCACGAGGGCGCACCTGTACAATTTTACGGATGCGGAGCGCGAAGCGGTCTTTGATTCTTTGCGCCGGTAGAGAGCCGTATGAAAACGGTTGGCGGCGAACCCTGTCCGTTTTCTGACCGCCCTTTTGCGCACAGCCGCAAAAGGGCTCTGCGGTTTTATGAGGCAAGCATATCAATCCGCCAGCCGGCGGGCGAATGGCGCGAATCTACGAATGGCTACGAACAAAAAATCTTTGAATAGTTTCTTCCGCGTCTCTCCGCTTATCTTGCAGACCGCAATCTGGCCCATTGTCCGTCCCCTTTTTTGGTTTTTTCTGCGGCTTGAAATTCACGGACTCGATAATTTACTGCTGTACACAAATTACAAGCGGCCGCGAGACATTTGTGTAGGAGATTCCAAACAGCGCACGGAAGATTGCGGAAAATGCGGAGTGATTTTTGCTGTGAATCATTCAAGCGAACTAGACCCGATTCTTGTTCCGGCGTCTCTCCCGTTCCTTTCACCTTTGATGCCGTTCTTTTACACTTCTCGAGAGCAGTCGTTTTACAAAACGAGTAGCTGGCGCCAGTTCTTCTACGGCGGTTTCCTTTTCACGCTGTGGGGTTCGCATTCGCTCCACTCCGGCACGCGAAACTACGAGGAATCGCTTGCAACGCACATTCGTTTGCTTGAGGACGGGAAGAGCGTCTGTATCTTTCCGGAGGGCAGAAAGACCAAAGACGGCTCTGTCGGCGCAATTGCCCACGGCGGCGTTGCATATCTTTCTTTTCGCACGCACGCTCCTGTTATTCCCGTCAGAATCAAAGGAGTATTTCAGCTCACTGCACGCGAATTTCTCTTGCGCAGACGCTCTGTTTCAGTTGTTTTCGGACAGCCGCTCTCTCCGGCCGACCTTTTCTACACTAATTACAAACGGTCGCGAGACATTTGTGTAGGCGACTTCCTCCAGAATGTTTCCCCTCCCTCTCTTGCTGAAATCAAAGCCGCGGCGCAGCGCGTCCTCGGGGAGATTCAACGGTTGTGAACCGATAAGTTAGAACTCATCCCAAAACTTATCGTAATCCCCGCCTGCGCCGACCTGCGCTTCGCCGAGGGCTTCGGCAAGGCGAGAGCGGCTTCGGCGGGCAGGCGCCCTGTGGTCAAGGTGTGGGGGTTTAACTATACTGCCTCTTTTTTATGGGTGCAGACCTGCGGATATCACACGGTAGCTGTATGAAATTATGCACAGTCCAGCAAGAGGACTTGTGCTACACTAGAGGCGTATCCATTGCGCAGAACCGCGATGAACCATTTTATGTGCGGAACAATGCGAAAAGCGAGGATTGCGCGAACGCTGACCAGCGCCTCGGTTTTTCTCGTCGCTTTCTTTGCCCTCGTTCCGCTCTCTGTCTCTGCAGAGGCAAGCATTGGTCCCTCTGGCGTCTCCTTAAGTCCGACTGGCGCCTAGTACCCCGGCACTTCCTACAAAGTCAGCGGCTTTGCGCGCAACAGCGGCTCTGACGACTTTACCGGCACGGTCTACTATCAGTGGTACTACTCAGCGAACAGCGGCGCAAACTGGTTTGATTGGAGCGGCGTGCAGTCGTTCTCGGACCTTGAGGCAAAGAAAAGCCGGGATGTGAGCCGGTTCGGTACTGTTGGTTCTCCGGATAACAACATCTACTCATTCCGTCTCTGCATCAATACGAGTCCGTATGTTGGCGGCGGATGCTCATCAGCCGGCTCCATCACCCCGACTGCCCGTTCTGCTTTATCTCGCTATACTCCTAAACACCCCAGAAACAAAGGAAAACCGCGAACTTATCAACCACTTATCCACAGTTCCCAGATTTTGCCGCTTGCGCCGAGTTTTTTGTTCTTTCTCTTTTTACCTCCACACCTTGTGTGAAATGCTCTGCGTGTGTGGAGGTCTAACCTCAACAATGGACTTATAAAATATTATATTACTCCTGTCAAGTTTGATAATTGATTTGGGTTTGCTATTCTCCTACTAGGACTTGAAAACACCAACATCCAATAGGTCCTCTGCCGTGTGGCAGGGGGTTGGGCCTATGTCGTCCTGAGGCTTCGCCGAAGGACAGGATGGTTCTTGCTTGCCCGAGCTTTGCTTTAGGGCGTGTGAGAATCCGGGCTCTCCCGTAACAGAGATAACCATTGTCGCCAAGACGCTGATTCACGCGGATAAAGACGCTGATGAACGCGGATGGGTCATGAGATGGTGAAAGATTTCATCCGCGTGAATCCGCGATTGTATAATCAGCGTATAT
>CAYJWA010000056.1:0-4033 GCA_964373775.1 uncultured Candidatus Saccharibacteria bacterium
CGATTCACTTAAAACTTGTAACTTACAAACTTACCAACTATCCTACCCCCCCACTGCTATTTTGCAACCGTCCACTATCGGTACGCCTCAGGACGCGGCTTGAAAGAGTGAAGTTCAACTATCTTTCCGGCTATGTCGTACCGAATCCGATATCGCCCAACGGTTACACGCTCACTCTACGCCCCTACTCCCGTCTTTGCAATGCCGCAAATCAGTGGGATACTTGTGCAATGAAAAAGAAAACGATAACAAGACGGAGTGAGAAAAAATGCCTCGTATGCGGCAGAAAAATCCGAGTCATTCACTACATTGACCATACCTACCGCGGTGGGCATTTCTTCGAGAAAATCCCTATCTGCAACAAGAAGGAGATAGAAAAAGCACGCCGAGCTGGTACCGTTGAAAAGAAAATCGACGGCATGACTGTTCATATCATGAGGCGCGACCCCAAGCCCTACAAATTCGTAGAGTACTGGGAGTGCCCTTTGTGCTATTGGGGTCGGAAGTAGAAATTATCGCTGTGTTGCTTTTCTAAATGAGCCACCCGAGTGGATCATTTTGTCACTAGGTTTTGTTGTGCATTAACGGAGAAAAGTGCTAAAATTCTTCACATACGGTAGCCGTCTTATCATGACACCCTTCACCGGCGCAATCGTAGTGGCAGAAAGGGACGCAAGCGGTCCAAGCGGAGTCGTGATTGAGAAAGGTGATGTTGGTATAGTCAAATCTGAAACTAGTGCGTCCGTAGTTGTCTTTTTTATACGAGTCTGGGATGCGGTCACCCTTCCAAAGGACAACGTAATGATTTTGGACACTGCGAAAGTTGGGGACGGCTTCTCAAAAAAGATTTGCAATGTCTGTCATAAACTGTTACCAACGAAAGAGTTTGCGAAGAATCAGAATGCCAAAAATAATAGAACAGTTCGAAGGCCGACTTGTCAGCTATGCAGAAAACAGCTTGAAGGTCTTGATGTCCCATCAAAAGTACGCAGGGAATGGGACAAAAAGAAACCAAATCGAGTTCCGTTTGACTGCCCCATCTGTGGCAAAAGAACCATTGCTGGCGTAACATGCGATATAGTTCTTGACCATAATCACAAGACAGGGGGAGGTACGCGGATGGATTTGCGACAGTTGCAATACGGGTATCGGACGGTTTAAGGATGACATTGAGCTTCTCAGGAAAGCAATGAGGTTCCTCGGCTAGGAGCGGCACATGACACAGTTTTCAATCTTTTCTTCGAGAGTTCCACATACTCTGGAGAGATGTCGCAACCGATGTAACGGCGGCTATTTTTCTTCGCCATTTTACAGGTGGTGCCGGAGCCGCACATCGGATCAAACACCACATCCCCCGATTTTGTCCACGAGAGGATGTGGTCCTCGGCCAATTTTTCGGGAAAAACTGCCGGATGGTCAAAGGCGAATACATCGCTTGTCGTTCCATGCAAGCCAACGGCATACTCCCAGATGTTCGTCATGGTCTTTTCGGGCTTGAGTTCTCCTAGTATTTTTTTATTGACACCGTCCGGACCTTTGTTGAAGACGAACATTTCATATCCCTGCCGAGCCGTCTTGACCTTGAGAGGACGAAAGATCCTCGGCGTTCCTTTGGAGAATACAAACATAAACTCAAAGCAATTTGTGTACGCGTTCATGCGCATGAACGGCGTATTTCGCTTTTTGTAAATCATCACATCATGGACATTGAACCCGATGCTCTGAAAAAAGAGCGCCTGCCGAAAGCTGGTTAAGCTACGGTTTCCTTTCTTTATTTTGTCGCCAACGACCCAGACCACAATGCCGCCCTTCTTCACCACGCGAAACAACCCCCTCGCAATGCCCTCAAAGTTGAAGCGGTATCCGTTATAGGTTCGCAATTCGTCGTAAGGGGGAGAAGTAACCACGAGGTCGATTGAATCCGGCGGAAAGGTTTTCATCACTTCCACCACATCTCCACAGATGACTTTGTTCTCCGGTAACGCTTCGTACGATTCTTCCCCTTGTTCTCGCAGAGGTTTCAGTGTGGGCACGGATGTCCCCTCAATAACGCCAAGTACAACGCCCTGAACCTCAAGTGGCGTTCCTCTTTCAACAATGATTGGTGCGAATGCTTTATTCGCCGGCTCAAGACGCACATGGTCACGTTCTCTGTAAAACCTTTTAAGTGTCGTGTCGTATCCATTGAGCAATGCGACAACGCGCTCCCCATTCTCTGCCGTCGCCTGTTTTCTCACGAGCACGAGGTCTTTATCATGAATATTTTCCTCAATCATGCTATCCCCCACAACGCGAAGCGCATAACAATCTTCGACCGGAAACGGAAGTCGGCTTTGCGGGACCGAAATGGTTTCCTTATCTTCTATTCCCTCAATTGGCACCCCCGCGGCAATGCGACCGAGGAGAGGAATCTGCACCATCTTTTCTGCGCGGGAAAGGACGATGCTTCGCGCGTAGGGTTTCTGCTGTTCCAAGTACCCCTTTTGTTTAAGCGCCGCAATGTGCTGGTGCACAGTTGAGAGGGCGTGCAGTTTCAATCGCCTTCTAATGTCTGAAAACGAGGGCGAGAAGCCGTGCTTCTCGGTGGAGTGTGTAATATAATCAAGTACCTGTTTTTGCCGCTTGGTGAGCATGCGGATATTATACCACCCGATACCGAATATAAACCGAAGTTATCAACATCCCTTATTGCGCATGTAACGGATATGAACGAAACATCTCCTAAAATGCAACCGTTGGAATGGAGAGTTTATGCTTTGTTTGAACTTTGAATAGTGCGCGCTGTGTATTTACAGTTCGCTCAAGCACGAATGGATTGTCCTCATCATCGAGAGTGAGGAGCTTGCGAAAACGCAGAAAATGTTTTTTGAAGCGCTGTGGGATTCTCTTCCGGTACCTCAAGTTAAAGATGTGAGATAATTGAATTATGAAAAAGAAACCTATAGCGAAGCGCATGATACAGAAATGTGAAGTATGTGGAGGAAAAATCGCCGTTACTGTTTATGCTGACCATACTTATTCTGGCGGAAATTGTTTTCATAGAGCATTTCCTGAATCAAAGCGAGGCAAAAAACCAGAAGAATCTTGGGAATGTGAAAAATGCTGGGGTCCAAATTAGTATTTCAGAATTGGATTTTGGAATTTTATTAGAAATTAGGTGAATCAGGAATTAGAAATTCTTTAGTCTTGTTAAAGCTTATACTCTCCCACCAACCCTTGCGGTCTGTAGAGCATCAGGACAATCAGCATAATCCCGTACACGGCCTGCCGCGTCTGCGCGGCAATGTCAGAGGGGAAGCCGACGAAGCGCAAGAACTCGGGAAGCAGAATAAGCACCACCGCGCCGATAACGGCGCCTTTGTTTGAGGCAAGCCCTCCGAGAATAATTGCGGAAAGAATAAAGATGGATTCGTTAATTGTAAATGTGGACGGGTCAATAAAGGTGATGTATGACGCGAATAGCGCACCCGCAACGGAAGCGAGCATCGCTCCGACAACGAACACCGTGAGTTTGTAGTACAGCGCGCGGTAGCCAAAGACCTGCAACGCGTCCTCATCTTCGCGGATGGCTTTAAGCACCCGACCAAACGAGGACTTTTCCATAAAACGCGCGGCAGTATAGATGAGAAGCAAGAATAATAAAGTAAGAATTAAGAATGAGACATTAGAAGCAAAACTGAATTCATAATTCATAATTCCTACTCCAGGTCTTTCAATGCCCGGAATCCCGAGTGGACCGCGCGTGAGTTCCTGCCAGTTCAGCATTATGCTCCAGACAATCATGTTGAATCCGACGGAGCCGAGCACCACGAAGTCGCCGCGAAACTTTGAGAGCACTCTGCCAATAAGGAGCGAGAAGAGCGCGGTAACGAGAACCCCGACAAGCACGGCAATAAAGAAGTTCACCTCATAACGAGTGGAAAGAATCGCGGTCGCATACGCTCCGATGCCGAAGAATGCCGCGTGGGTTACGGAAAGAATGCCGGTGTAGCCCACGACCAAGTTTAAGGAGAGCGCGAGGATGGCGTAGATG
>CAYJWA010000057.1:0-4020 GCA_964373775.1 uncultured Candidatus Saccharibacteria bacterium
TCCGTTTAATGAAGGCAGGGTCTGCGTCTTTGATGGAGAGGCGGATGCGGCCGCGCTCGGTGTCTATTTCTTTCACGACGACGGGGACCTGCTGGCCGACCTTTAGATATGACTCAATACGATCAATCCGAAACGGCGCGATTTCGGAGATGTGCACCATGCCGTCGGTGGTGGGGTTAAGCTCCACAAACGCGCCGAACTCGGCAAGTTTCACCACCGTGCCGGTGAGTCGTTCGCCTACTTTGTACTCGTGCGTGAGGGCTTCAATCTGCGCCGCTGCCTTCTCCGCGCTTCCCTGTTTGCCGGAGATGAAAATTGTCCCGTCCTCTTCTATGTCTATCGCATCCACGCCGGTCTTCTCCCTGATGCCGTTAACGGTCTTCCCTCCCGTGCCAATCACGAGCCCAATTTGGTCCTTCTTTACCTTTATGGTTACGATTTTTGGCGCGAAAGGCGAGATGTCCGGCCGCGGAGCGGGGATTTCTTTCTCAATCACATCAAGAATGGTGAAGCGCGCTTGTTTTGCTTTTTCAAATGCCTCGCCGAGAATCTTGAGCGGGATGCCATTCACCTTCACATCCATCTGCACAGCCGTTACTCCATTGCGCGTGCCCGCAACCTTGAAGTCCATATCGCCGTGGTGGTCTTCGGGACCCTGAATGTCGGTAAGCACTTTGTATTTGCCGTTTTCTCCGAGCATCAGTCCCGACGCGATACCCGCAACGGGTGCGCTAATCGGCACACCGCCGTCCATCAGCGCGAGCGTACTCCCACACACGCTCCCCATTGAGGTTGAGCCGTTTGATGCGAAGGCTTCTGAAACAAGCCGAATCGTATACGGGAACTTCTCCATCGGCGGTATGACCGGAAGAAGCGCTTTTTCCGCGAGCGCGCCGTGACCTATCATGCGGCGGTTCGTGGAACCGATGCGCCCGGTCTCGCCGGTGCTAAACGGCGGAAAGTTGTAGTGATGCAGAAACCGTTTTTTTGTCTCCTGAATTTCCATGTTGTCTATAATCTGGGCGTCTCCGGGGCCGCCAAGCGTCAAGACCGAAAGAATATGCGTCTGTCCGCGGTAAAAAAGCCCGCTCCCATGAAGCATTTTTGATATGCCGCCGGCGCGGACAAAGAGCGGCCGAATCTCGTCCATGCCGCGCCCGTCCGCGCGGCGGTTGTTCATGAGCGCCTCGCGGTGAATCAACGCATCCACCTGCTCGTCGTAGTAGCGGTCTGCAAACTTCGCCTCCTCCGGATACTTTTCCTTCGCGATCGCCATCCACTCGCTCTTGAGTTCGTAAATGCCCGCGTTTCCCGCCTGCTTCTTGGCGAAAATATACTCCTCCATTTTTGGCGCGCCTTTTTCAGCGAACAAATGCTTGATATGCTCCGGCACTTCGGGAAGCGGCACTGTTTTCTTTGCCTTGCCGATGTCGGCAATGATTTTTTTCTGCCATGTCTGCAGTCGCTCAATTTCTTTGCCTGCCTCTTCAAGCGCGGCCACTACGACTTTTTCTTCCACTTCCCTGCCGCCGACTTCTATCATGTTTATCAATCCGTCTCTTCCGCACGCTACCAAGTCCATTTCAAAGTGCGGATTCTCCTGTCGGTCGCTGTATTGGGGGTTTATGATGAAGTGCCCGCCTTCGCCGTTGAGGGTCTTCAGCTTACCGATTCGGAGAGCCGAAACCGGCCCGTTCCAAGGAATATCGGAAACGCCGAGCGCCAATGACGCGCCAATGACGCCAAGCACATCCGGGTCATCTTCATCAATGGAAAGAATCGTGATTACCACTTGCACCTCGTGGCGCATTCGTTGGTCAAAAAGCGGTCTGATGGTGCGGTCCACAATCCGTCCCGAAAGCACCGCTTCGTCGGTCGGCCGTCCTTCACGCCGTATGAAGCGCGAACCGAGGATTTCTCCAGCTGCGTAAAACCGCTCCTCATAGTCAACCGTGAGCGGCAGGTAATCCAGCTCTTTCTCGCCCCGAGACATCACGGCGGTTATGAGCGCGGTCGTGTCGCCATAGCGCATAATGACGGAGCCATTCGTCTGCTCGGCGAGGTCGCTAAACTCGGCGGTCAAGGTCTTACCGCCCAACTCGATCGAAAATTCCTGCTTACGCATAATCCCGAATCAAACTCGAATTTCTTTCCCGAATAACCCGAATGCAACATTCGAGCGATTCGCGTCTTCATTCGCGATTGATTAGTGATTGGCCTACGGATTCAAGACTTGAACAGCTGTTCAGGCCTCTTTATCCATAGACCAACCGTTACTGGTAATTGACTTGTAGTGTAGCAGAATCTTTCCCGTTTTTATATTTGACAATTCTCAACAATTATGAGATGCTCCTTTCGGGGCTCTCCAGTGAAGCTGTGTTATGCAGACAATGTATTTTGTCGCAAGATGAAATGCGTTTGTGGGAATACGAGGGTGGCTGTAAATGCCAGCTTTGTCTCCCTCAACAAAAGCGGCGCAAGCCGCGGTCGTCAAATGGACTATGGATGTTTTCACAGAACGGCAAGGCGTTCTGTGTCCGAATGCATATCGGAAAAGGCAAAGGCCGTAGAGATATGCAGACCGAATTCCCTCCCTCGGGGTCTGGTTGAGCACTGGAAGTTCCACGGAGTGAGAACCAATGCGCTCACTCTAGCCCGCAGATTCGCTACTGCGGGTTTTTTCTTTTCCTCTTTTTTGTTAATGGTCAATGGTCAAAAGTTCTTGCCTATCTCCTCCCCCCTCCCAAGAGATACTTACGCGGGTTGTCATCCAGGTCCATAAAGTCGTCCGCGGCCTCAATGAGTTTCGCGGAAGTGGACTTGCCGAACGCCACTACTTCCACCTGGCATCCTTCGTTTGTCTTCAGGTACTCCACGAGAGGCACAAAGTCCCCGTCTCCAGAGGCGATGATAACTGCATCTAGTTTTGGAGCCATTTTGATGGCGTCAACAGCGAGACCCACATCCCAGTCCGCTTTTTTTGCTCCGCCGGCAAAGATTTGCAGGTCTTTGATCTTCGGCTCAATCCCGACTTTGCTCAATGCTTCCAGAAACCCTCGCTCTTCTCCGCTTTCCGTTGTAATCGCGTAGGCAATCGCGCGGATAACCTCGCGCCCGTTAAGCGCGTCTTCCACAATTTTGCCGAAATTGACCTTTGCGCGATAGAGATTCTTCGCGCTGTGATAGAGATTCTGCGTGTCAATGAAGACACCGACTCGCTGACCTTGATGTTTGATTACAGACATAGAGATGAAACTATTTCTTCAGCTCTAGTTTCTTGATTATCGCATTATACCGTCTCGCGTTCTTTTTTTGGAGATACCGCAGGTGCGTTTGGCGGTCTGCGACCATAGAAAGGAGTCCGCGGCGCGAGTGAACATCTTTTTTGTGCGTCTTGAGATGTTTTGAGAGCTCTTCAATTCTTTTTGTGAGCACCGCCACTTGCACCTCCGGCGAGCCCGTGTCGGTTTCATGAATCGCTACTTCTTTTATGGTCCTCTGCTTGCGTGTTTTGGTTAACATGATTATTGAACAATAGCATAGAGCTTTTCATTACGCAACTTTGTTGGTTTTCTTATTTTCTCCTTCATTTTCTGTCCACCTCTTATAAAGGACACTGTGGATAACTGTCCTTTACAATGTCTTTTATATATCTGTATACTGTATGACAGTCGGGAAATTGAGCATTCGTGCCTTTTTTCCGAACATTGGTTCTTTGAAAGAGTGCACAACTCTCTTTCTTTCGGAATTAGAGCCGGTTTTTTGTTTTTCTTGTCCCTGGTGCGGAATTTTTTCTCATTCTTTTCTTTTTTGGAAAATAATTCCTAAAAACATGGATAGGACCCGCTCTTTTCCGTTTCTCCTTGACTGGTCCTTACCCGACTGGTCTGACTAGGGTCTGATAATAATCGGACTCGGTCCTAAGCCGCCCTTTCAGCGTGCGCATTCTTTCAAAGAGCGAAAGAGTCCGCCCCTCGGGGCGGCTTTTTGCAATACGAATTTACGAATGAACTCCGAAAT
>CAYJWA010000058.1:0-3987 GCA_964373775.1 uncultured Candidatus Saccharibacteria bacterium
AACAAGTTCGTGATTTTTCTATCCTCAAGAATATCATGCAGGATATTCTTGTCAACTTTGGACACCGCGTTTTCTTGATATACTTCAAGGTATATGCAGTATAGATTCGGCGCGCATCTCTCTATAGCGGGCGGGTATGAAAAGGCGCTTGCGCGCGCCACGGCGATTGGCGCGAATTGCCTGCAGATGTTTTCTGGCAACCCGCGCAGTTTCGCTCCCCCGCCCGTGCTCGGAAACGCCGCGGTCGCGGAGTTTCAGAAGAGCGCGGCGCGACTTGACATTTCACCGATATACTTTCACGCGCCGTATCTGGTGAATCTCGCATCCGAAGAGATGACTGGTGACCTTTCGGAGAAACTACTTATCGCGGAACTCTCTGCCGCATCGCGGCTTGGCGTGCGCGGCAGTATTGTGCATCCCGGGTCGTTTAAGAAATCCTCGGGCGATGAAAAAGAGCGGCAGGAGCGGCTGTTCGTCAAGCGCATTAAGTTTATCCTTGCGTCAGTGCCGGGTGATTCTGTCTTTATTGTTGAAAATGCGGGCACGCGCAAAATCGGGCGTACGCTTGAGGAGATAGGGGAGTTGGTTACTGAAGTTAAGAGTCAACGGTTAAAAGTTTGTTTAGACACCTGTCATCTGCACGCGGCGGGCTACGACCTCGGAAGCAGAGAAAAACTAGACCAATTTCTGAAGGAGTTTGATAAAAAGATTGGCTTGGAGCGGTTGGAGTGTTTTCATATAAACGACAGCCGCGACGAGTTCGGTTCGCTTCGGGACCGGCACGACAATATCGGGGAGGGGAAAGTCCCCCAAAGCGTCTTCAAACTTGTATTGAACCACCCGAAACTGAAACATCTTCCGTTTCTCTTGGAAGTCCCCGGCTTTGACAACCAAGGTCCGGACAAAAAGAATATGGATATTTTGAAGGCGTTAGCCGCGTCGTGACAATATCTTTTAGCATTTACCGACGGCCGTCGGTAAATGCTAAAACGGCTCAGGGGCCGGGGATGTTGAACCGTTCCGCCTTCTACATACATACGCCGCGCCGTTGACTTCGGCATAACCGGCGCATACACTTTTCCCATGCTTAAGACTGGATTTCTCGGGCTTCTTTCTGACTGGGTATCGGAGCAAACGGCCAAGGATGAAGCGGTGATGGAAAAGGCCGCTTTTGCTTTTCGCCTTGAGAAATTGCTCGCGGAGACTGACGAGCCGGAGAAAATACTCGGCCTTTTTTCGGAATGGCTGGTATTTGACCATAAGCAGATTCTATTCGGCGGCAAGACAGGGCTTCTGTGCTTCACCGAGCGCAATCCGTTCAATCTGCCGGAGGATGAACTCTCCGCCTACAAAGACCTGCTCTCTTTTGAAGTCGGACTGTTTGCGGTAAAGAGCATTGAGCGGGGGAAAGGCGTCACGCTTATGTCGCTCGCTTCGGGCGCGGAACGGTTCGTGCATGATGTGAACGCGAGCCTGTCGCTTCGCGGCAATGAAACCGTCTGGGGGCGCATCGCTCCTGTCTGCGGACTCTATCATGGCGTAGGATGCCTCCTGTTCGCGCTTCCCGTGCGCGTCAAAGAAGGCATGCGGGATGTGATAGCAGGTTGGAAACCAAATTCATTTGATGCCAAAGGGGCGGCTTCATTGGCAGTTTCCCCCAAGGAGGATGCGCCCGCGCCCCTTTCGTATGAGGAGTCCAAACGGCGTTTTGAGCAAGCCCTTAAAAAATGCGGTATGGACGGGTTCTTTTCGCTAGAGACATTCGCCGACTGGGTGTCCAATGAGAAAAAATACGACCTTGACTTCGCTCCGCAGGCGCTGGAGTTGCTTACGCCTGATGATGTGCCGTTTAAAAATTCGGCGGAGCTTATCAAAGTCGCCGCCGAATTTACCAACAACATTCCGCGTGAGAGTCTCGGCGGAAAGACGCCGAATGAGGCAGTGCGCGAAAGAAATAGCAGGGGAGAGGAGGGCGACTGGGAGACGGATATGTTCTCGAAGAAGCGATATATAGACGAGCTGGAACAGGCGCACAAGTACATGGCGCAAGGAGCATTTGAGAAGTCGTATAGGGCATTTGAACAGGTGGTGAAAAACCTGCTCAAAGCCAAACTCCCGTTTTTTCATGTGTTTAGGATATACGCGAACGCCGCTATTTGCTGTTTTCATAAAGGAGACGAACTGTTGGGCGAAGCTCTGTTTGACGCTTCACTTCGCCTGAATCCCCTCTACGATTTTGCCGCGCGGCAGAAGAAGCGGTATATAACGCCCCTTGACCCGACACGCACCGACATCTTTGGAACATTGGGGAAGAAGGAACAGAAAATGATTGGGGACATGCAGGACGATATGCGCGTAACCGGAAAACGCATGTACCAGCATCGGGTATTTTCCAAATACGAGAAACTTTTGAAAGAACTCGGCGTCTCGCTCGCGTATCGGGCAAGAGTGACACCGACTATTTTTTCGTTTGATGAGGACGGGAGTCCGACCAAGACTCCTAAAATAGGGCGTAATGACCCGTGTCCTTGTCAAAGCGGTAAAAAATTCAAAAAATGCTGCGGAGCGTAGATGTCCTATCCTCGTTTTTAACCACGCAAGGTTGTCTTTAGCATTTACCGACGGCCGTCGGTAAATGCTAAAACGGGCTGTACTTGTTGATCTGAAAGCGCTGGTATCATAACACTTCTATCTTTTTACACCCATACCAGACGAATGTTTGGTGCGGGGTTTGCAAAAGAAAGCCGCACGGGTCTCATCCGTGCGGTTCGTGCGAACGCGCCCGCAATACTGGTCTGTCAGCGCGTCTCTTCCACCCGAAAGAAGTTCGCGGAGGGGACCGGGAAGAGTGCATAGTTTGTCATCCCTCCGGTTCCTCTGATGCTTGCGAGCCGTTGCCAGTTGGTTTCCCCAAGTCCCGCGCTTGCGAGCACGCGGTAGGCGCGGTTTGAGAGGGTTTGCCAGCGGAGGGCAAACCCCGCGCCGCTTTGTGTAAGTGAGAGCCGCAGTTCTGGCTTCGGCGCATAGAGCTTTTCCAGAGCCGGAAGGATTCTTTGCGCCATAATCCTGTATCCTTCCGCGTTCGGATGCACTGCGTCGCTTGAGAGAAATGGATTGCCGATGATGCCGCGGAGGATATTCGGCACATATGCCGCGCCCGTTTCAGCCGCGATTGCGCGGAAGTCGTCCGCAAGCGCATCGGTAAAGACGCCGCCCTGCACTCCGATAAGAATGACGATTGCGCCTTGCTCCTGAATGTTCTTTACGATAGTGCGGAGGTTGCGTATGGTGTCTGTCTTCGGTATGCGTTGCAGTATATCGTTTCCGCCCAAGAGCACTAGCGCGACCTGCGGGTCATGCGCGAGCACATCTTGTTCCAGTCGCTTCAGCGCGCTCTCGGTCGTGTCTCCCGCGACTCCACTGTTTTGAATCGGCGACTTGATGATGCGGCTAAGTTCCGCCACCAGGGAATCCTCCGGCGCCGCGCCGAATCCTTGCACCAAACTGTCGCCCAGCGCAATGATGTTTCGGTTTCCTGACGGATAATTTTTTATGGCGAACGGGTTAGAGACGAGCGGGAGGACTTCTACCTTTGGCGACTGCGCGACTTTTATTGATGTGCCGCTAAACAGGCGGAAGTTGAAGTCGCCGGCAACCGGCATCTCAAAATCAGTGTCCCCGAAGCGAAGCAGAGTGAAGCGCTTTTCAATGTAGTCGCGGTCGCTCGCCTCAATGGAGAACCAGCCGACCCAGTTGAAGACATCAAAAGTGAGAAGCGGCGAGGTCCATTTTACTCGCACCTTTTCGCCAATCACTACATTTGTCGGCGTTGCGGAGATTGAGTAGATTTGCGCCCGCGCCTTCGCGTGCGTGATGAAAAGGAACAAGATTGCGGGAATGAGATTCCACATTGTCTTCATACGGATTGGTATTTTGTTGGTTCTGTTCTCTGAATTGATAATGCCGCGCGGGTTTTTTGCTGTCAAG
>CAYJWA010000059.1:0-3964 GCA_964373775.1 uncultured Candidatus Saccharibacteria bacterium
TAAGTGAGGCGAAGAGGAATAACATTGCGGTTGTCCGTTTGCACGAACTATTGTTCCGCATTTTTCCCATCATTGCATTTACACGCAATGATTTTTTCTTCGATATTAAATTGTCAAAATACTTCCCGCGCACTCTCCATCCGAGACGGAGTCGCAAGGACATTTCTGGAAGCAAGAAGGGTTAGGTCTTCCTTCCAGCGGATCTCCTTGCGAGAGAACCTTTGTTTTTTGATATATCAATTTCAATTGAAGTTAAAGAACTATTGAATCCCGACATCGGGATACTCTCTCCTCTGTTCGTATCTTTCGTTAAGAGAATAATGGAGACGAGATGTAAGCGTTCGGCCAAAATATATAGATATATGCCTATTTGCTACTCTCTCTTCTGTCCATCATTCTTTCAACGATTTATCCTGAACTTATTGAAGGAAAAAAGGCAACTCCTGTATCTCTTCATATCTAAAGAGGTGCATGAGTTGCCTTTCTTTTTTCTACGGCATAGATTACTCTATGCGGTAGGGCGACTCTCTCCTCTAAAGATTGTCTTTAACTTATTTGATTTGAAGGTGCTTTTCCGTTACTGAATCCTACGCCAATAGCATAGCATCTTCTATTCTATATGTCAAGCACATTTCAATTACCTTTTGTCTAGTCTTGAAATACCTTTATTTATAGCCATTTTATTTGCGATGTAGAACGAAAGAAATAGAAACTTCTTCGTTTCTATTTCCGCCTAGCCCGCGGATGCAGTCGGCCAAGGGGGCCGAGGAGTTGCGATAGTCTAATACGGCGCCGCTTGCGGCGTGCGCGAACGAGCATTGCTTGTTCCACTTTTATTCCCTCGGGGCTTGCCCCGAGGGGCGATATTCGGGTTGCGGGACTTGGAATCGAACCACGGTTTCTAACGCTTCGCTGTTTCCCTCCGCGGGGAAAGTCCCTTTTCCCCGACCCCCTTCCCGTTCAAATCAGTCCCGCAGTTTTTCACTGCGTTTCAAACTGCGGGACTTGGATTCGAACCAAGATACTCGGATCCCCGTCACAACGGGGCAAGTCAGTTTACTCCGCCACAGGCGGAGAGTCCGAGGTCCTACCGTTAGACGATCCCGCAGCACTGGAGAGAAGTTTCTTCAAGGCGTTACCTCCGTGCCAGCTTTTTACTTGTTTTTCACGCAGCCGCGCTTCAAGATAAGCAGCATATGTTTCAGTATAAAGTACTTTCCACGGGCAACCAAAACGAGTAGAAGGAACTTCTCCCTTGTTATGGCGCATCATTCTTTCCTCTATTGGAAGTTTGGTAATGCCGACATAATGTCTGCCTAATGTATTCTGAAGAATGTATAAAGAGCATTTCATAATTTGGCGGGGCAAGTTAGACGATCCCGCAATGCAGAAAGCGCCTCTTACCGTAGCATAAAAAAAGAAGTTTTCCATTGCGCCGAATGCGCCGCGTCGCCGCTTTCGCTGCCGCGAGATTTCTGCTAGAGTGTTTCCATACTATGCGACAGATTATTTTCGTCGTGTGCGCGGTATTCGTTGCGGTCTCCGCCGTCGTGCTTGGTTTTACCTTCAATCAGGCGAACGAGGAGCGGCTTGCGCTCACCGCAGATCTGCAGTATCGGACGCGCTTGCTTGCGGACTCTCTCACCGAGTCAGTAGAGCCCTACTATATCGGCAAAGGACCGATTGCGCTCCGGAACTTGATCAACAAATTTGCTGACCGCGAACATCTGGTGGGTCTCGCGGTCTATGACAGCCGCGGAAATGCAGCGGCGACTTCCACCGGCTTTTCCCAAAGGATTTTGGAGAACACGCCGATTATCGGTGCCGTCCTTGACAGCGACAAGCCGCAGGGCGTCTTTACCGAAGTGGATGGAGAGCGCGTCTATATCTTCGTTGAGCCGCTCCGCGAGGACGGCCGCGTGGTCGGCGCGTTTCTTGTGGCGCAGACCGCCTCGTACATTGACGCGAGCGTCCGCGAAATCTGGAAGAACAATCTGCTCCGGCTCTTCGTACAGCTTCTGCTCTTTGCGCTCTCCATCGCGTTTCTCGTCCGGTTCGTCTTTCTCCGCGCCGTGCGGCGCCTTGCTGAAACAGTCAAAGCAGCCCGCATGGAAAGAGGGAGCCGTGAGCATGGGTCCCTTTCTGAGCATGGTTTGTTTCAGCCGCTTGCAACGGAGATTTCAAAGATGACGATGAGTTTGCGTTCCGCGCGGTTTTCTGCGAGCGAAGAAGCGCGGATGCGGCTTGAAAAATTGGATAGCCCGTGGACCGCGGAGCGGCTCAAGGAGTTCATCAAGGCGTACCTCAAAGACCGCCCCATCTTTCTCGTCTCTAATCTAGAACCGTACATGCACCAAAGGGTGAAAAGTGAAATTTGCTATTCCGTACCGCCCAGCGGTCTTGTAACGGCACTCAATCCCGTCATGGAAGCGTGCGGAGGATTGTGGGTGGCGCGCAGTTATGGAGACGCTGACCGGGAAACGGTCGACCAGGATGACAAAATTGCCGTTCCTCCAGACGACCCGAAGTATACGCTCAAAAGAATATGGCTAACCAATAAAGAAGTTGAGGGTTATCATAAAGGATTCTCGGTGGAAGGTTTGTGGCCACTCTGTCTTATGGTTCACACCAGACCGGTATTTCGCACCACTGATTGGGGGGAGTATTCGCGCGTGAACGGCTTGTTTTCGGCAAGTATATTGAAAGAGATCAAAAATGTTCGGGCACCGCTCATCCTTGTTCAAGACTATCATCTGACACTCTTACCCGGCTTGCTTAAAAAAGCCCGGCCGGATGCGAAAGTGGCCATTTTTTGGCACCTTCCCTGGCCGTCCGCGGAACAGTTCAGCATCTGTCCGTGGCGTAAAGAAATCCTCAAGGGTATGCTCGGCGCGGACATTATCGGCTTCCACACGCAACAATATTGCAACAATTTTATTGACACCGTAGGCAAAGAAATCGAGTCACTCATAGATTTTGAGCGATTCGCCATCACCCATAATGAACACACTGCTTTCATCAAACCATTTCCCTTGAGCATAAACTTCACCAACAGCGATGCGAAAGAGACCGATGCTGATAAAACTTTGCTTGAAGACCTTGGAATAAAAACCCCTTTTCTCGGGCTTGGGGTAGATAAAATGGACTATGTGAAAGGAATTGTGGAACGATTTCAGGGGGTTGAGCAGTTTCTCCGCGCCCGTCCGAATTACAAAAACCAATTTACTTTTCTGCAGATTGCGCCGCTCTGCCGTACTGACATGGATATATACAAAAAGTATGAAGAAACGGTGACCGCGGAAGCCGCGCGCATTAACAAGATTTTCGGGACCAACAACTGGAAACCTATCGTGTTGGTAAAAAAAGAATATTCGCACGAGAAACTCACCTCGCTCTACCGGCTCGCTCATTTTCTGGCTGTCACCTCGCTTCACGAGGGGATGAACCTCGTTGCCAAAGAATTCGTCGCCGCGCGAAACGACGAGGCGGGGGTCCTTATATTAAGTCCTTTTACCGGAGCCTCACGGGAGCTAAAAGGCGCCCTGACGGTAAATCCTTACAATACGACGCAAATCGGAGAAGCAATTTTAACCGCGCTCACGATGCCAAAAACCGAACAACAGCAATATATGAAAACCATGCGCAGCGCCGTCAGGAATTACAATATCTACCGCTGGGCTGCGGAGTTTATCAAGGCGCTGGTGAGCCTTGGGTGACCAAGGCAAACTCTCAATTCTAAACTCTAAACAAGATTTTTGATACCGGAGCATCCGGGTTTGCATTCGGAATGGTTGCGTCCGGAAAACTTGACGGCCGCCTCTGCTTTGGCGGAGGCGGCAGGGATTATGACTATGCACCGGGTTCTCTCCTTGTCTCGGAAGCCGGAGGCATGGTGGCAAATATCGGGAAGAGGACATATGACTACCACAACTTTAACTTCATAGCAGATACGTTTAACGAATAG
>CAYJWA010000060.1:0-3900 GCA_964373775.1 uncultured Candidatus Saccharibacteria bacterium
TGTTTTCTACAAGGTCCGACCTTGTACTATCATCCGATACCACCTCCACAATCTCCCCCCACGGATTGTTCGGGTCAAAGCTTTCTATGATGAGATAGGAGGGTTCGGACGAAGAAGGCGGCGCGCCGCCGCTTGGGGCTGCGGCTTCTGCATCCGCATCTGCCGCCGCGCGCCGCTCCGACGGAGTAACGCCCGACTTGCGAACTGGGGATTTTGATATGTCTTGTTGCCCCTTTTTTTCTCCTACGCTTTCCACCGATGCGGAAGCGTCAGAACATCCGTAACCTCCCTCTTCAAGCGTCTGTAATCGTAGTTTTTGCATAGGAGCATCAGCGGTTAATTGGGCACTGTATCGGGCGATCTGCGTCTGTGAGGCCTTAACCCCTTTCACCAGGTTAGAGAGAAATACTGTTTCAGGAATACAGAAGTTTGTAAGCGTCGCGTTATCGACAGTTACTGATACAGGTATAAAAGGAGTATCTTTCGCAACGCCATATTTCTTGCGCGCAATATTTCCTTCAAGCCATGGGAATGCGCACGCGGCGGAAGGGGTGGCAGTGAAAGAAACGCGAAGCACATCGGCTTCCGAGAGCGCCGAATAATTCTTTTGGAATTCCTCCGGCGTGAGGATGGTGAACATATTTTGTGCTGCACCAAAGAGCGCGCCGAGCCGGTCCGACAGCTCCAGTGAATCATTTAAACCCACCTTTTTCCCTTTATTGATTACTTTCATTACATCAGCAATTCCTTCACGGCTTGTTTTTTTAATTTCCGCCATCTGCGCGCGCTGCGCGGCAGTGACGCTCTGCACACCTGCGACTGTATAAGAGGAAGATATTGAACCTGCGGGCACTGCCGCGTCTCGTATGTTGCCGTTTTGATCTTTAATGCAGGTCATGCCGACCTCAGAAACCGTGCGATACGGCACCTGTATAATCTGCGGCGCTGGAATGAGCACGAGGGTCAGGCCATCAATGGAGCGGCGTGCGGCAAACGCGCGTATGGTATTCTCGAGCGATTTCTCGAGCATAGCAAAAGGAGCTAACGCCTCCGTCAGTGCAGAGAGACGGTGTATAAGATCGGTCGCCTCCGTAAGCTGTGCCGCGCACTTACTTTTTGGATTCAAGTGTAAGAGATATTGCCCAGTGCTTCCGCCAAAATAACGGTCAATGATGTCTTGTGCGCATAATGCCGGGTTCACTATCTGTTCTCCTGGCGCGAGCGGCTCAAACTCTGCGGGCGGTTGTAGATTATCGGGAATCTTTATCCGCACCGACCCCGTCGGTGGCAAATTTGGCACGATTGCAGTCCCTGCCGCCGCGCGCCGCTCCGCCGGAGTAACGCCCGACTTGCGAACTGGTTGCGAACTTTGTTCTACTTGACTATCAGATTGCAGAGTCGCGACACCATCAGAATCCGGGATGACCAAACCCGGAATCACCAGCTTTACCGTTTCTGTGCCAGAAGGGGCAAGACCGAAACACTGTGGTGCTGTCTTTTTCTCTTGAGCTATTTCTTCGCGCAACCGAGGAATCTCGTCCGCAATGATTCCTTTGGTAAATGACAGGGACGAAATTTTATCTGCCAAGTCGTTAATCGTTGTTTGCTTAATCTCCCGAGGGTTAACGCATTTGTTGAAGGTGTAGGTCTTGTTGCCTAACTTTAGTGAAATGACGGTCGAGACCTGTGTTTCTGATTCTACTTTAATAGTTTTAAAAGTTATAAGCTTTTCGTCTACTGCTTCTTCTCTTCCGTCACTGTATCGCACGGTGAGTGTCCTTTTATTGTCCGCGGAAAGAGTTCCTACCCCGGTCAGCTTCACCTCCTTTTTCCCGACAAAGCGACGAGACTCCTCTGCTTCACACTTATCTTTTCCGAGCGAAACTGAGAGAGTCGCGGTGTAGGGCTCCAGCGCCTTTTTCGTCTCGGCAGACACTTTTGAGAACGCATCCGCGTCCACAAACATAAATTTGGCACTCGTCATCTTCAAACTATTCTCTAGTTCTTCAATGCCTCCACCGCTTATGACATCGCCGAGCGATTGAATAGCCCCGACGCCTTTGTTTGCCCATTTTACTAGCCAATTTGTGCTTTCGTTTTTCAATTTCTGAATGTGCAAAAGAGTAGATAACGCATCGGTTATTTCTTTGAGAGTCTTTGGTCCGAAGTGGTTATATACTCCACCTGTTGCAAAATCACTTTTCACTGTGCCAACAGGAAACGGTCCTTCTTTCCGCCCATCAGAATACGCAATACACTGAGAACTAAAATCAGCGCCCGCGTGCATCTTTTCCGCAGGCTCTCCAATTGGAATGACTAAAAAGCTTCTTTGAGCAACATCGCGTATGATATCCGCGAGACTTCGTGATGGGGAATCGTCAATATTCGTAAAAACGGAGTGAGTGTCCCGTTCTAGTTGTAATCGTTCCTCTAGTATTTTGTTTGCCACATCCAAATCGGCAATCTGGGTCTCCCGAACTTGCACTGCCATGATTTTGTTATAGCACTCGGTCAATTGTGTCGCGGACAATTGGAGCGCCTCCGAAGCTCCGCATGCGGCGGGTCCCAGAATCTTTGCATTTTTCGGAAGCTCGGTCATTTGCAGTTTTTCTGGAACAGAACCGTACGCGTAGGATATTTTCGCTTTCACTTTTGCTCCCGCCGCAACCTGCGCCTCTCCGACCGCCGCAAGTAGCGCATTCTTTTCTCCTACCTCTCCCCCTTTTCCAAGGGGGAGATACGAGAGGGGGTTTTGAAGCAACGCAAACATCGGTGAAAAAACATTCTGCGCCGTGACGCCATCTTTGATTATTCCGTCCATCTTCGCGCATTCGGGAAAATACGACTTTGCGTCTCCGCCTTTGATTGCGGCGATAATCCAGCCGCATGCGACGGAATTAAAACCGTCGCGGGGCGGATTATTCATCATTCCGCCGTCGGCGGGGCGAAAGATGAGTTGCAATTTTCTGGCGTCCACACGGTCTCCTGAACGAGTGCCGGCTGGAGCCAAAAATCGGCCGCCGCATATTATTTTATCCAATCGTCCATACCTCTTGCCGTCAAAGGCGTAATCGCGCGCCGGGTCTGTAGAACAGTTTGTCTCTGCTGGCAAAGAAACCAATACCTCCGATTGAAGATACTCATCAAGTAATTTAGCAAATGCGTGAGCGGTTTCGTGTATGACCACGCGATACGGCGAGTTAGCTTTAAGTAAGACAATGCCTTTACCAAATGACGCGATACCATCAAAACTTCCTTGCGCAGTCCGTAAATCAGTGTCGGAATGCATAATATGCAGTTTCCCTCCCGTGCAAGCCGATAGAGACGGGATAGGAGACAATAAATTCTCTGTACGGTCGTTGGTCTTCAACAAACGCATCCGCCGTATGTACCAAGAATCATCATGCGGTTGTAAATCAAAAAAGTGCGAAAAGTAGCCGCTATATTTCGCAAAGGGTTCAATCTGTCCAAACCCCTGCACAATATCATCCTCTATGTATTCGCGAAGTGTACTCACAGAAAACGAAGCAACACTGCTCTTCCCTCTCATATACACAACGCGATGTTCCCCGCTGCCCGAAAGAGGAGCGCAGAGGCCGAACGAAACCGGGGATTTTTCATAGACCGTATCTTTACCGGGTCGCTTCACCTCAACAATGACATTGACCGGCTGATTCTTCGCAATCGCGTCAATGAGTTTCTCCATCTTCGCTCCATCAGCAATGCCGCTCGGCCAGCCCGTTGCTTTCCACTCATAGCGCCACTCACCGGTACCTGGATTCTTTCCTGCCCGTTTGAGTACGCCCACGACAAGAGTAGAATCGGCGGTGGCCGTATTGCCGATTACAAGAGAAGTGTTGAAGGGGAGTAATTGCGGCGGGTCAACTTCGCGAATCTTTG
>CAYJWA010000061.1:0-3781 GCA_964373775.1 uncultured Candidatus Saccharibacteria bacterium
GTGCACCATTCGTCAAGTGTATCTACCGCTATTCGTTAAACGTATCTACTATGAAGACAGTTCTTGTGTTTGGCGTTTTTGACAACCTTCACGATGGTCACCGGTTCTTTTTGCGCGAGGCGCGCAAACTCGGAAATAGGCTGATTGCGGCCGTCGCGCCAGACAGGGTCGTACGAGAACTAAAGGGCAGGACTCCCCGAGAGCCGCTCCGAAAACGGCTTGCCGCGTTGCGCGCAGAAGGACTGGCAGACAGAGTAGTCCCAGGAGACGCACGCATAAATAACTGGAACATTCTGATCAAATGCCGACCGGACTTCATCGCGCTCGGCTATGACCAAACGCGGCTTGGAAAAAGCGTGCGCACCTTCATCGCAAAAGAAGGTCTTCCCATCCAACTCGCTTCCATTGCCCGCTTTCCAAATTGACAGAATACAAAAAGAAGCGTACAAAGAGTCAATGACCGCAGTGCAGGAACTCACTGATCTCATGAAAAAGCCCTCCGCGGCTGACCTCGCGCTCGTGGGGAAAGCGTTTGCTTTCGCGGAGCAAGCGCACAAGAACCATGTGCGTTACTCCGGCGAGCCCTACCTCAATCATCTCGTTCTCACCGCAAAGATTCTCGCGGAACTCGGCATGAGTGCGAATACCGTCGCCGCAGGACTTCTCCACGACACATTGGAAGATGTCGGAGTGAAACCAGACACGCTCCGGAAAGAATTCGGGGAGGACTTGCTCATGCTCGTTGACGGAGTAACGAAACTGGGACACTTGCGCTATCGGGGCGTGGACCGCTACAGCGAGAGCTTGCGCCGCTTCTTCATCGCAAGCGCAAAGGACATCCGCATCATCATCATCAAGCTCGCGGATCGCCTGCACAACATGAAGACCCTCCGGTTCGTTCCGGAGGAAAAGCGGCGCCGCATCGCCATGGAGACCTTGGAGATTTATGCGCCGCTCGCGTACCGGCTCGGCATCCGCAAAATCAATCGCGAACTGCAGGACCTTGCTTTTCCCTTCGCGTACCCGGAGGAATACAATAAGGTGGCAACCATTCTTAGAGCAGAAGAATCGGAACTTACCAGAAAGTTGGAACGGTTCCACAAGTCGCTCCTCAAGGGGCTGGTCAAACAAGGAGTCTCCCCGCTCTGGACTTCCCATCGCATCAAAGGCATGTACAGCTTGTACATCAAGTTGCGGAGCCGCGACTGGGACCTGGGGAAAATCTATGATGTGCTCGCGGTCCGCGTGACCGTCAAGACGATTGAGGACTGCTATCGTGCGCTCGGCGCGGTGCATGCTCTCTGTCGCCCTCTCCCGGGACGCATCAAGGACTATATCGCGTTTCCGAAACCCAACGGCTACCGCTCCCTCCACACCACGGTCTTTACCAGGGACGGCGGCACCGCGGAGATTCAGATCCGCACCGAAGAAATGCACCGCGAATCAGAGTACGGCGTGGCGGCGCACTTTGAGTACAAGGAGCGGACGGAGCAAAAAGAACCGGACTCGTCCTATATTGCCTGGGCGAAGAAACTTCTCTCAGCGCTGGTATCATGGCGCGTTCCCGCCGCGGGACCTTCCGAAAAGGCAGCGCAGGGGCGTGCGCAAAATCCTTCCATGGAGACAACGCCGCGGGACCGAACAGAAGAAAACGGGAGCGACATTCCGGCATGGGTGCGGCGCCTCGGCGAAGTCGGCTTCACCACCGAGGAGCAGGAATTCTGGGAGCATCTCAAGGACGACTTTTTCAAAAACCGCATCTTCATCTTCACTCCGAAGGGAGATGTGGTGGATTTGCCGGTGGATTCCAGCCCCGTGGATTTTGCGTACGCGATTCACTCGGACATCGGCGACCATATGCGCGGCGCCAAGGTCAACGGGAAACTGGTCTCGCTTGACACCGCGCTCAAAAACGGAGACATCGTGGAGATTACCACGCGGGATGCAGTGCACCCCACGCGTAAATGGCTGGATTTCGCGAAAACAACGGTCGCAAAAAAACACATCCGCGCGGCGCTCGCGAAGATTAAAATATGATACCAATATACCTGCCCGCGTGTCCGCGCAGGCGGGCGAATGGGTACCAATACACCAATAGATACTAATAGTACCCATAACCTATCTTATTCGTATCTATTCGTTGAATTGGTATCATTCGTATATTGCTATCTTATATGGAGAAATTCTTCACCGAGTACATCTCTTCGTTCTCCTCTTGCCCTTTCTCCTGCCCGCGGCGGTCATCCCGCGCCGCTGCCTCCGCGCGCGCAGGAACAGGAGGCAAAGAAGCGGATTCTGCAACAACTTCCGTAACCGCAATGGTCTCTCCGATGGTCTCCGCCGGCGCTGTCTGCGGTACCGAGACCGGTGGAGGCGCAAAGGGAGGAATCGCCTTTCGGGGAGCCGCTGTTACTCCTTTCTGCGCGTCCACCAGAGAAAGAATCGCGCGCACATCATCGTGCGAAAAGAAATCAATGTGGATTCTGCCGCCCTTTTCCAGCCGCTCAATGCGCACGCGCGTGCCCAGGGACTCCCGCAATTTTTCCTCAAGCGCGGCAAGTTCCGAGTCAATGATGAGGTCCTTGCGCCGCGCGCGCTCCGGAGCGTTCCGGCGCGCCGCGCTCTCTGCCTCGCGCACCGTTACCCGCTTGTACACGATCTCCTTAAAAAGAGTTGCCTGCTCCTCCGGACGGCTCGTGAGCATGAGGAGCGGCCGCGTATGCCCTTCGGAGATTTTTCCTTCCGAGAGCGCGATAAGCATCTCTTCCGGGAGGTCAAGGACGCGCAATGAGTTGGACACATACTCGCGACTCTTCCCCACCTTTGCCCCGATTTCAAAATGCTTGAACCCAAACTCCTCCGCGAGCCGCTTGAAAGCGCGGGCGCGGTCAACCACCGTAAGGTCTTCGCGCTGGAGGTTTTCAATAATCGCGAGTTCCAGCTTCTCGCGGTCATTCTCCGCGCCAAAGCGGATAATCACCGGAACCTGCGCGAGCCCAACGAGACGCGAAGCGCGCAGACGGCGCTCGCCGGAGATAAGCTCATACTCCGTAGCGAGCCCCCCGTCTTCTTTCTGAATCTCTTTGCGGGTTACGACGAGCGGCTGGAGCACTCCGTACATACGGATGGAGTCCGCGAGCTCTCTGAGCCGCGCCTCATCAAAGTCGCGGCGCGGCTGGAAGGGATTCGGCTTCACCTTCTCCACCTCTACCCAGAAGATGGCGTCATTGAGAAATTGCGGGGACATGATTGATTTTCGTAACGAATGAAATGAGTTTTAGAAAATCACCTACATAATACCACATCTCCATAGTATTCCGGAGAATTTGAAAGATGTAACAGGGCAGGAAAATTATATTTCGCTCCGCTCCATTAATTTTCTCTATTCTACCACACGAATCTTTTGTGCAAAGCCCGGAGCGCCGGCGGAGCAGGAAAAATTGCTGTGAACACGGCTTTGTTGTAGAGTATATTTATTGCCGCGGTGGCGGAATTGGCAGACGCACATTTCAGTAAAGACGACGCTGTTCGTCGAGAAGCATATTTGAAATCCACTAAAGGAAAGAGTACACTGAGAATGATGTTACGGGATTCAGTGAGGTTATAAAATGCCGCGGTGGCGGAATTGGCAGACGCACACGACTCAAAATCGTGCGGAGTAATCCATGAGAGTTCGATTCTCTCCCGCGGCATTATTTATATACACACGACATACTATTTAAGGAGAAGTAAAAATTGAGAGCGGCACCGCAGGGCGCCTGCCTGCGGGCCGCCCCGAATG
>CAYJWA010000062.1:0-3565 GCA_964373775.1 uncultured Candidatus Saccharibacteria bacterium
CCATTTTGTGCACATTCTCGCGCTTTTTTACGGCATCGCCTTCGTTTTTTGAGGCAGCAATAATCTCCTCGGCAAGCTTCAGATGCATTGCTTTGCCTTTCTTCCCGCGCGCCGCATTGATGAGCCAGCGGAATGACAACATGACGCGCCGTTCCGGACGCACCTCTACCGGAACCTGATAGTTTGCGCCGCCGACGCGGCGCGAGCGCACCTCCATCAAAGGCGAAGTGTTTTTAAGCGCGGCATCAAAAATCTCCACCGGATTTTCCACTTTCGCCTGTTCCTTGATGACGGAGAACGCGCCGTAGACGATTTTACGCGCCGCTTCCTTCTTCCCCCGCTCCATCACATAGTTAATGAGCTTCATCACCTTGGGCGAGTTATACACAGGATCAGGAGCTAATTCTTTCTTATTCTTGATTTTGCGACGCATGGTAGTTAGGTTAAATATCGAATATCAAATCTCGAATATCGAAAATGAAGAAAGTTTTAATATTGAATATTCAAAGTCAGGTATTTCTCGAAATTAGATATTCGAAATTCGAGATTACGCAGCTTTAGGGCGCTTCGCCCCATACGAACTTCTCTCTTTCTTCCGATTTTCCACCCCTGTCGCGTCCAACTTGCCTCGCACAATTGTGTAACGCAAGTTGACATCCTTGACACGGCCGCCGCGCAGAAGCACGACCGCGTGCTCTTGAAGATTATGTCCAATGCCCGGAATGTAGGCGGTGACTTCCATACCGTTGGTGAGCCGCACGCGCGCGATCTTTCGAATCGCAGAATTCGGCTTTCTCGGAGTTTTGGTTGTCACTTTCGTGCAGACTCCGCGCTTAAACGGCGCATTGAAATAGATGGGTCTGTTCTGAAGCACATTAAAACTGCGCGTGAGCGCAGGGGTCTTTGATTTATGCGGGGCGCTGTGACGCCTTCGTTTGACGAGTTGATTGATGGTAGGCATATGCAAAGCAAGTTCGAAATTCGAATATCGAAATTCGAAACAATATCTAAATCAGAAATTCTAATTTTAAAACATTGGAACTTTCGGGCTTTGTTTCGGATTTCGTATTTCGTGCTTCGGATTTACCGGCCCGTACTTTACTATAGACGCCATCAAAAAGCAAATCAGAATGATATTCCCGTGAGTAGCGAAAAGAGTACACCTATCACCGGTGTCAGAAATTGCCACAAAAACACAATAAAGATAAGAACGATGAAAAACCCCCAACGTTCTAAAGAGTTGCGCAGATCTTGGAGATGATACGGGAGAAACGCAAAGAGGATTTTAGAACCATCCAGTGGCGGAATCGGCACGAGATTAAAAATGGCGAGGACGATATTTAGGATAACTACGGTAACGGCAATCTGCACAAATGATGCGGGCAGAAATGCAAAAGCAAAACGAATCAGCAAGCCGAATGCAACAGCGAGAAAAATGTTAGAAAGCGGACCTGCAACGGCAACAATTGCCTCGCCATACTTCCCTCGCAGGTTATACGGATTCACCGGCACGGGTTTCGCCCATCCGAACATAATGCCCGCGTTGGTGAAAAAAAGAAGGAGCGGGACAAGGACCGACCCAATCAGGTCTATGTGCGGCAGAGGATTCAGCGTCAGCCGCCCCTGCAAACGCGCCGTGGGGTCGCCAAGGTAATTAGCCACCCATCCGTGAGAGACCTCGTGGACCACGACGGAGAGAATAAGTACCGCTACGGAAAAGATAACATCCAGTTGCATAATGAGTATCTAGTATGGTAGCATGTCTGAACTTAAGTTCGAAGCTAGAAGCTCTAAGCTCAAAGAAGTTTCAAACCTTGAATTCTTAATTATTCTTAGAGCTTCGGACTTAGAGCTTCGAGCTTTTTTCATTCTTATGAAAGTTTGTCCTGTTACCAAACGCGCTCCGAAGCGTGCCGGCGGGTACAGCAACCGGACCCGCGCGACGCAGTTCAATCCGACCGGCATCAACCGGCGCCAGCTTAACCTGCAAAAAAAGCGCGTCTATATTCCTGAACTCAAGAAAACGCTGACACTCACTCTCTCGACCAAAGCCATCAAGACTATCAACAAAAACGGCGCCTATCAAACCCTAAAAAAAGCTGGTTTGATTTAAGCTCGAAGTTCGAAGCACTAAGCTCGAAGAACATCGGATACCCGCCTTGCGCAAACGCGCAAGGCGGGTATTCTGTATAGAGGTGAAAAAACCAAAGCTCCTTTTTTATGAATACAAATGTTACGAGGGCTTTGCTTTTGGCATTGCTCTTCATCTGCATAGCCATATGCATGACTATACCGTTCCTATCAGAAGAAACACTCGTTCCGCTTGACGCAGCGTTTCAATCACTCTGCTACACATTCTTCTTCCTCTCACTCGGACTACTCGCCTACTTCAGTATCGGGCCGAATTGCATAGAACTCTGGAAGGTGCGGCGCTCGCGGAACGAATGTCGCAAGGCACATCGCGCACTCTACCGATATTTCAATGAGTACCCGCTGGAGGGCTTCGAAACTACCGAGTGCCGGCGACTCCACCGAAATTTGCAGAGTGAACTGAAACGGCACTGCTCGCAATACCCGTTTGAACGGCATCACGAAACCGTTAAAGGATATGCACATTATTGCCGGCGAATAGTCGCAACACGAAGCGTCGTGTAGAAAAAACGCCGGATATGCGCGGCCGAGGCAATTGCTTCGGCTATTTTTTTACTCGCACGGTTTCGCCGTCCGATACCATCACAATCCTCCCCTGCAAGTCGGTGCGTAGAATCTTCACGCCAAATTGATTGAGCGTATCCAACGTCTCTTGATGCGGATGACCGTATCTGTTGTCCTGCCCAGCCGAGATAACAGCCATCGCGGGAGAGGCGAAACCGAGTAGTGCGGCACTAGTTGAGGTCTTAGAACCGTGGTGTCCGGCTTTCAGCACATCCACATCCAGCCGTTTCCCGTCCAATCGCGCGAGGTATTCCTCCACCGCGCTTGTTGTATCGCCGGTAAGCAAAAACGAGGTCTTTCCATAGACAAGCTTCGCTACAATTGACCCTTCGTTCGGATTCAGCCCAGACACATCCCTGTCGGGAAACAGAACTTCCAGAGTCGTCCCGCCGCCTAAATCTATCGTTTGCCCTCGCAACGCAAGTATTCGTTTCGGTGATTCTCCCCTTCGTAAAGGGAGCACCGAGCCCTTGCCTTGAAGGGCTCGGGAGGGATTTTCTGTTATCGATCTCTCAAACTCTTGATATTCGGCTGATGCTCCGACCGTTCCGGGCTCCATCACGGCGCCGACTTTGTAGGCGCGCAGAATGTCCAGAAACCCGCCGAAGTGGTCTTTATCGGGATTAGAAACAATGAGCATATCAATCGTGCGGTCGTAGAACGGCATCACTTTTCCTAGTTCGCGGAGTACGCTTTTATCCGGCCCTCCGTCAACAAGCACTTGATTCCCGTTCGGCGACTCAATGAAAATCGCATCCCCCTGCCCCACATCAAGAAACGCAACCGTGAGTTTCCCCGCCCTGTCTTCTGCAACCACTGCGTACCAGATAAAGACCGTGGCGACAAAAAG
>CAYJWA010000063.1:0-3210 GCA_964373775.1 uncultured Candidatus Saccharibacteria bacterium
GGAGCCAAAATCTGCACTCTTTCGTTTCCTTCTTAGATATCTTTGCCCGCATCACAAAGTCTTTTTTGCTTAACGACTCATTCGCTTCAATGTAGTTCGCACCGATAGAACCTGCAGCTCGAGTTAATTGTTTTCCGTTTTCACTATTTGGTATAGACCCCGGCAACTTGTTCACGTAACTATTGACCCGACGAGCAAATTGAAAGGTACGCTCCTCAAGGTCATAATTCTGGGATTTGGAATTTAGAGTTTCAACCATTGGAATTTGTTTAGAATTTAAGATTTCGATTTTAGAATTTGTGGTCCAGTCGAACCTTTTTGATACGTGTGTAAAGGAAGACTGGACCAGCGCTCCAGTATCGGCGTGATGAACCGCCACTCGGCTTTCACCTCTTCCGTGGAAGCAAAGAGCGTCTGGTCGCCGCGGATGCAATCATACAGAACGCGCTCATACGCATTCGGAATCTGCTGCTCTAGCGCCCCCTCGCCAAACGAAAACGAAAGCTCCTTCGGCTCAAGTTGGAAGTCAAAGCCGGGTTTTTTTGCCCAAAAGAGGACCGAGATGCGCCCCTCTTCTGCAATGTCAAAGGTCAACACATTTTGATGCGGCGCCGCGTGCTCGGCGGGACAGAGACACGGCATCGGCTTGAAGAATACCTGAATCTGCACAAGCGAGCGGTCAAGCGCCTTGCCGCTCTCCAATAGGAACGGCACGCCGCGCCAGCGGCTGTTCTTCACCTGCGCCTTGATTCTGAAATATGTTTCGGTGTCGGAGTTGTTTCTGACGCCCCGCTCATTTGCATATCCTTCGTACTGCCCCTTCACAATCCACTTCGGGAACGCTCCACCGGCTCCGGAGACCTTCCCAAGTACTTTCCGCCGCGCGGCGCGAATCGCGCCCGCCTCCATTTTTCGGGGGTTCTCCATGGCGACGAGCGCAAGCATCTGCAGAAGATGATTCTGTCCCACATCACGCAACTCTCCCACGAGGTCGTAGAACGCACCGCGCTCCGCGACAGTGCCTTCCTTCAAAAACTGAATCTCCACGCGCTCAATGTTCGCGCGGTTCCAGAGCGGCTCAAAGAGCCCGTTTGAAAAACGGAATGAAATGATGTTCTGCATCGCTTCCTTCGCGAGGTAGTGGTCAATGCGAAAAATCTGACTCTCGGCAAAAAGTTTACCGAGTAGTCGGTCAAGTCGCGCCGCTTCTTTTTGATTATTGCCGAACGGCTTTTCCACGAGCACCCGTGTCCAGGCTTGTTGTTCGTCGGGGAGATTGGGCGCGCAGGGAATGGCGAGACCGGACTTTGCAAGTCGCGTGAAGACGGTCCCGTAGAGATTGGGCGGTACGGCGAGATAGAAGAGCTTGTCAGAACAAACGCCGTGCTCGCGGTCACGCCCCTCCAGAAACTTGCCTAAAGACGCATAGCTCTCCGCGCTCGTAAGATCGCCTTGATGATAGAACGCTCGCGCAGTGAATTCGTCCGGTTCTATAATCTTTCCATTAGCACGGCTTGCGAGCGCGTTGTGAATAAACGCACGGAACTGGTCGTGCGAAAAGGGCTTGCGCGAGAACCCGACAATCTCGGTGTGATCCGACAGGAGCTTCTTTTCATGCAAATCAAAGAGCGCCCCCGCGAGCTTGCGTTGAAAGAGGTCCCCCGTCGCGCCAAATATCACGATAGTGAGGGGTTTTTGCATGAACGACATTCTAGCACCCGCATCCAATAACGCATAATGCGCGCTCTCACGATTGTACCAAGTGCCGCCGATGATGTTACTTGGTACAATTCAACAACCCGAAGAAAAGGAATGACCACTGCTGCAGGTAGCGCCGATCGGTGTTACTTGCAACGAAAAGAAAAACCCCTTTATGGGGCTTGACGGTTTCGTGATGGAGTTCCGGTGATGGGTTATTCAGTCTCTTTTACCCAGCACCTTGCCCGCAACACCCTGTGCTCCCTGCACGTGCGTGTCCGCACGCAGGCAGGCGCGCGAGGATAGGGTCGGGCTTGACCAGCACCAACCTCCGTTGGTGCTGGTATTGCCATAGGGTCTAACCTGCCTGCGCCGAGGCTTCGGCAGGCAGGCGTCCTGTGGTTAAGGTGCTGGGTTTACTGCAACCGTCTCAACCTTCTGCGCCGAGGCGCGGACATCCACTTCGTAGGAGGTATTTTGCGCCTCAAAAAAGTTGACCAACTCAAAGACATCGGTCGCGGTGCTCATCCATTTGGCGGGGTTCTTCGCGTTGTAATGTTTCGGCAGTCCCAATTCTTCAAGCCGGCGGTCGGTCACATACTGCACATACTGATTCACATAGTCGGCGTTGAGACCGAGGATGCCGCGCGGGAAGAGGTCTTTGTTGTAGGCGGTCTCCAGGTCAACGCCTTCAATGATGATGTCGCGGATTTCGTTCGCAAAGTCAGGCGTAAGAAGCTCTGTGTTTTCCTCAAGCGCCGTGTGCACAAGGTTAATCCCGAACTTGAGGTGGAGCGATTCGTCGCGAAGCACCCAGTTGATGAGCGACCCGAAGTTTCGCAATTGATTACGCTGGCGGAATGAAAGCGCCACCATGAACCCCGAGTAAAACCAGATGCCCTCCATCACGATGTTGGTCGCGACGAGGTTTCTGATAAAGTCCTTCTTCCCTTCCAATGTCTCAATCGGGAGAATCATCTCGGTCATCCGTCGGAGATATTTGATAATGTACTCCTCCTTCGCCTTCATGGACAGCACCTCAAGATGAATCCCGAAGACCTTTTCGCGGTCAAGCGGAAAGGTCTGCAAAACATATTCAAACGCAACGCAGTGGTTGGCTTCTTCCCACATCTGCTTCGCGAGGTAGAGGTGACACTCGGGGGCCTTCAGATACGGATACCAGCCGAGCGCGATACTGCGATTGACAATCAGTTCGGCGGGGTTGAAGAACGCCATCAAGAACTTCACGGCGTGCCGTTCGTCCTCGGTCATCTTGTTCCAATCCTCCAAGTCCTCTTTGAGCGCAATCTCGTGCGGAAACCAGGTGTTGCGCACCGCCTGCTGGTAGAGGTCATACGCCCACGGGTAGCGTATGGGATGGAGGTTCATATCCGAGGGCTCTGCTTTTCCAATGAGAGACACAGTATAAAAATTTATGGGTAAGAAATCTAAATCTTAGTTTCCTTCCGGTCAAAAAAACGGGTTAGGGTTAGGGTTAGGGTTAGGGTTAGG
>CAYJWA010000064.1:0-3207 GCA_964373775.1 uncultured Candidatus Saccharibacteria bacterium
CCGCTTGCCGGACAAGTCGCCGGGCTCCATACAGAGTAGGTGTAGGTGCAGGCGGCAGGCGCTGGCACCAGCGCGGCAAGTTTTTCATTGATCCGAAGCACATCCTTGTTAGCGATAGTCCACTTCTCGAGCAGGTCGCGCTTGCTCCATTGCGTCGAACCTCCCTCGGCCTGCTTAATCTCATATTCGAGAACGCCCGCGCGAAGCTCAAGTTGACCAAGCTGGGTTGTTAAAAACTCCGCTTGCGTCAGCGCAAAAGCATAGGCGCCGATACCGGCGAGGACAAGAAATGCGAGGGCATACATTATCGAGGCTTTTTTCATCGTGTAACGAGCGGATCTCCAACGGCTTGAGAGCCTTGAGCTACATATGACTTCCAAGCACAATAGGCGAACGGATTGCCCCTTTCCCAGCAAACGAAAAGATAAGGACTATGTATTCCGCTCGGAGAAGGCTCAATAACATATGTAACCGCAGCTGCGGGCGTGTTCTGATAATCAGTTCCTCCGAAAGCACGCGGCGAGAACCATTTGATAAAATTGCCCTGGTGTCCCGCAGCTTGCCATAATCCATTGAAAGACTCGACCGTTTGGATGAGATACCAGCCGGACTTTCCGGAAAATCTCACGGTACCGTTGATAGAATAATCGCCATTCCACCCGCCAGGACCAGTTCCATTTTTATATTCGTAAATACCCCAACTGAAGAAGCCGGCGACATCAGGAGCAATGCTTATGGGGGTCTCTTCATAGGCTTTATACGACAACGGCAGAGCCGGATAGGCAGTACGAAGCGTAGTCATTACTGCCTTCGCTCTTTCTTCGCCTTTTTTATCAAACTGCCGTTGTGCGTCGCTTAAATAATAGGTACTGCCTTCAAACGGAGTTCCCCGCGCTGAAACGAGGACTGCTTTGACTGGCATAAACGAATAGACTGCTTTAATTTTATCAATGTAATGCCTGGTGGATTCCAAAGACCCCATATCGAGCGAAGTCGGAAACACTTCTTTGGCGAACTCGTCAGCTACCGACTTATAAACAAGATATTGAGCGCTTTGCATAGGATCACCTGAACGGTAGGCAACCACATTAGTATCACTACCGGGAGAGCGTGTCGGAATCCCCCGCATGAGCACGATGTATCGAATATCTTTTTCTGGATGTGCGCGCAGCCAGGAAATGATCGGTTCAACAAGCTTAGCGCGGAGTTCTGCATAAGAAACGATTTCCAATGCGCGCGCAAGACAAGAGATGTCGGAGCAATTTGACGGAACCGAAAAATGAATACTGAGCGTATTCGCGTTCAAGAACCCCGGGCGATTGGCGAGATAATAATTCTTTGTTTCAACGCTCTCCTGCCAGTCTTGGTTGTATACCACAAGCACATGTTTCGAAGCGTCAAGATCGCCGGCGTTAGGAAGCGCGTATCCGATCACCTCAAGGTTAAAGGTACTCAAAGAGGGCAAGCCGGCATCGAAAGAGACGGTAAAGGTTTGTCGGAATGTTCCAGCGGCCGCCGGCTTGAATGAGAGACGAAGTAAGCAAGACCCCTCTATGATTGCTTTGTCCGCGCATTCGTTCTTCTCCACCAAGAACGGTTGATTGAGGCCAGAGAGTGTGACTTCTTTGAAAAAGACCGGGCGAGTATCCAATTTGTCCTTTAAACCGACTCTTACAAAGAAGGAGGCTAATTCTCCTGGAAGTATCGAGGACGGCTGATTGAACAGTTCCGCGATAAGGTCGCCGGCTACGCTTTCAACTGTTTGTGCCTGAACATATCCGGTGAGTCCGAACTGATTCGATGTTTCTTCCAAGTCATCGGAGGATGGCAGCGCTTCGAGCGATATCCATGCGAGATGCCGCACGATGCTTCCGATATTCGTCCCCGCCGTTTGTTCGGTCGGCGCGTATTGAAAAACCATCGTACATCCCGTGCGGGGAATCGTTGTCCCGCAGGTGCCGCCGGTTCCAGGGTACATTCCGCCTTTGAATGAAAACGCTCCGGAAAGATTGTTTACCTTCGAAAACAGCGCGGGAGCGGACAAATTGTTCTTCACCGCGACCGTGATCGAGCGCGGGGCGTCGCCAGGGGCAAGCGTTCCGAATGAGGCTGTGGTATAGCCTTCATCGCTTCCTGTCCCAATAAGCTGAATTGAGTTGGTGAGTATCGGCTTGCGAGTCTGGAGCGCGCTGATGCGGCCTGCAAGCCCCTCAAGCATCTTGGAGAGGGTATTGGCGCGCGTCGTAAGAGTAATCACCTCGGTCGGAGAAAATGCTCCTTCCACTTGCGCCGTCAACCGCGCACTGTCTTCGTAAGGGTTATCTGACACATGTCTTATGATTCCTACGAAGGCAAGAATCAGGATAAGCGCAAGCAGTGGATTGTTTTTTGAGAATGCCATAGTTTTTGTATCGGAAAACGAAATTATAGAGGAACAACTTCGAAGAAGACAGCGGGCGAACAGGAGTCCGTGATGTCTTCGCATATTTTGATGTACCAACCGCCCGTCCCGCCTTCCCATGAATACACCACGCTTCGTTCGGCCCCCGAAGACAGCGTCTGCGAATCAATACGCACCCAGTCGTTCCAGTTTTGGCCGTCCTGTGAGTAGAGAAACAGAAGCTGGAACGGCGGCGCGTCCCCGTCGCCGATGTTAACAGCTTTCCCTGTTACGGTCATGGTTCCAGCGAAGAGCTTACCGAAACCGGTCTGTTTGCCGGAAATGACGGGGGTGCTTAGCCTGAGCTTTGGCGCACCGCCAACCTGCGTTTCTTTTTTCGGAGGAGGCGCATTCTCGCTCGGAACGACTTCGACACGGACCGCGGCTGATGTGTTATCCTCCTCGTCTGATTCGGCTACCGCATTACCGCTATCGGCAATAATGCGAAACTCCCACTCGCCCGCCCCGCCCTTCCAAGTATGCGCTACATTGGCGCGTCCACCGGAGTTGAGCCCAGACACCTGGAACTTCACCCAGTCGGTCCACGACCCTTCGGTCTTCACATCACGATATTGAATCGTATTGCCAAAGGTCTGCCGTATTTCTCCGCCTTCACTTTGAATGGTCGCGCGAAGCGTCATCTTGCCGGCAGAAAGCGTATTCGCTGAACCGGCGGACGAACCCGAAATTGTCGGCTTGGTCGCAGAGAGATTGTTTTCTACAAGGTCCGACCTTGTACTATCATCCGATACCACCTCCACAATCTC
>CAYJWA010000065.1:0-560 GCA_964373775.1 uncultured Candidatus Saccharibacteria bacterium
TCTGCAACGAAGCGATATTGATATGCAAAATCAAGAAGTTTGCCTGTAAAGCTCTCAAGGGGCGAGGCGTGATGAGCGGTATTCGTGTTATTTACGCGTATCATATCGCCGCTTCAAAAGTTGATTTTATTGAGATATATTTCAAGGGCGAAAAAGAAAACGAAGATCGCGAAAGAATTAAAGATTATTTGAAAAAAATAAGCGGCGTGGTGGTTGACGCTGGTGCGCTCAAGTAGCAGAGCCCCGAAGGAGAATAAATTCCCTACGGGGCAGGCGCTACGGGGTAAAAATTCCGGCGGCGCTAAAATTATTTGATTTATCAAAGAAATACTGCTAGCATTCACGGGCAGAAACAAGCAAAAAAACATACGGCTCGTCCCGTTAGAAATTATCGGAGTATAGTATAGTGGCAGCCCCGGTAGTAGAACCTTTAGAACAAGGTTCACTACGGGGTAAATATACACGATTCGTCCCGTTAGAAATTATCGGAGTATAGTATAGTGGCAGTATACACGCTTCGGGTGCGTGAGGTCTCGGTTCGATTCCGAGTACTCCGACAG
>CAYJWA010000065.1:660-3101 GCA_964373775.1 uncultured Candidatus Saccharibacteria bacterium
TGCATTTCTAACGGGATTCGGTGCGCTTGCCCCGTAGTTAGCCGAGTCCGCGAGGATATACTACTGGGGTGAGGTCTCGGTTCGATTCCGAGTACTCCGACAGTGCATTTCTAACGGGATTCGGTGCGCTTGCCCCGTAGTTAGCCGAGTCCGCGAGGTTAGTGGGGTGAGGTTTCTGCTCAATTGATTTTTTACGCGCGGGCGGGTACACTATATTTCATGAACAAAAAGCGCAAACACGCAAAGAAGAAACAGCGCCGCAAGCACGGCAAAAAAGTGTCGCTTCGGCATCGCTAATTCTGTGTCGGTGGTTGAGGAGATTTTACATTGCAATGATTCCATAACTATGGAGCGATTTCCAACTACCAGTGCGGTTCCGGAGAAGGAAGATGAAAAGGCAGAGGGTGCCCCAATTTCAGAGAAGGAGAAAGGTGTTCCTTCTCCGGATTATGGACCGATGACGCCGGAGGAGGAGCAGGTGGCGAGACGGGAGGAACGAGAGAGAGGCGCTCTCAAGGAGATTGAGGGGCATTTTCGAGAATTGCGTTCCAGCCGGGACCCAGCCGAGGAAATTGACATCGGCACAGAACAGACGCGCATCGCGGAGCAGTTGGAAGAAGTCAAGCGCACGCAGGAGACCGCGCCCGAAGAGGAGCAACCAAAACTCAACGAGATCCGGAAAGAACTTGAACAGGACGAAGTGCGTTTAAAACTTGCGGACGAGTATAATGAGGTATTGAGCGAACTGTATGATTTGCGGGAAAACACTCCGGAAGAATTTGAAGCAGTGCGTAAAACCGGCAGAAAGCGAAACGGTGAACGGTTGAGGGGGCGCGACCGCTTCTTGTCGGAAAGCGAGGCAAAGGAGTTGGCAAGTTTTTCAAAGGAGGGGGGTTTGCGCCGTATGACTTGGGGAGCATTTCAAATGTTGTATGCGATGGCGGATAGAGTAATAACCGATGCGCTCTCCGCCGTTAGGAACATACTGCGTTGAAGCGGGCGATGGGCTATCATTTTCAGAAATAATTGTGGGAGCGGGGCAAAAGCGCGCGTCCGCGTCCTATTTCTAGAGGAATGCGATTGAATCTCAAATCAACCAATATGTCGCTGGGGGACGATTTCCGTGAGTACCTCAACAAAAAGCTCCATGGCCTGGAGAAGCTTTTTGATTTTGACGACCCGTCGGTTATTGTTACCGTGGAACTCGGACGCACTACCCGACATCACGAGAAGGGCGATGTCTTTTTCGCTGAAATCAATGTCCACCGAGGCAAGGAGAGTTTTCGCGCCGTTTCTGAGCGAGCCGATTTGATGAGCGCGATTGACGGAATGCGCGATGCCATTGCCGGGGAGCTCCTTGCCGGTAAGGGGAAGCGCCTGTCGCTTCTTCGGCGCGGCGGACAGTTCGCGAAAGCCGCGCTGCGCGGCGGGTACGAAGGACTCCGGTACCTCGGAATGCCCGCGCGTGCGGGCTGGAAGTATGTGAAGTCCTTGCGCCGGCGCAAGAGTACTGAATAACTTATCTACTTATGACTGAATGACTGAATCACCAACTTCTGGTAAAGTCCAAGCATTTTCATTATAGTTATTCAGTTATTGGTTATTCAGTCATCTGTTATAAAAATTGAAATTCGTGTGCGCCTTCCTAAAATTCGTGTGCACCATTCGTTAAGTGTATCTACCACTATTCGTTAAACGTATCTACTATGAATTTCTCCAATCCATCCCATCGCCTTGGCTTTGCCGCCGCCGTACTTGTTATTGTCGCGGTTTCGGCTGCACTTTACTTGGGTAAAGAGGAGCGTCGTGCAGATTTAGAGGTGCAAAAAGAGGAAGCGAAAAATTTAGAACAAATGGAACTACCTCAAGGAAGCGTACCGGAGAAAAAAGAAATGAGCGGGGCGGTTCTCAAGACCTCACTCGGCGACATTGATGTCGTGTTCTTTACGGATAAAGCGCCAAAGACCGTGGAGAACTTTACCCGGCTTGCGCAGAGCGGTTTTTACAACGGTACCAAGTTCCACCGTGTGATTAGGGATTTTATGATTCAGGGCGGCGACCCGCTTACCAAAGACGACTCGCAAACCGCTCGGTGGGGAACCGGGGGCCCAGGGTATCAGTTTGCGGACGAAATCAACGAACAAAAAATCGTGCGCGGCGTCCTCGCGATGGCAAATAGCGGGCCGAACACAAACGGCAGTCAGTTCTTTATTGTGACCGCCGCTGCAACGCCGTGGCTTGACGGCCGCCACACGGTCTTCGGAAAAGTCGTGAAAGGGATGGAAGTGGTAGATGCAATAGAGCAAGTGGAGACCAGGGAAAGGGATATTCCAAAAGAATCAGTGGTGATTGAAAAGGTGCTGGTACAATGAAAGAACTATCGCTTTCATTTTCTCCGCTTCATGCTAGGATAGATACCAGAAAGAAAGGAGGATATTATG
>CAYJWA010000066.1:0-2889 GCA_964373775.1 uncultured Candidatus Saccharibacteria bacterium
TCCCAGAGCGCGAGCGCGAACATTCCATTCAACCGCGCAAACGCCCCCTCGCCCCATCTCTCATACGCGGCAAGAATAACTTCAGTATCCGTGTTGCTTTTGAATGGATACCCTTCGCTCAATTCTTTTCGGAGTTCGCGATAATTGTAAATCTCGCCGTTAAACGAAATCACAAATCGGCCGTCACGGCTCTTCATGGGCTGCGCTCCCGCGGGCGAGAGATCAATAATCGCAAGCCGATTGTGTCCGAGCGAAACCGAGCAGTCGCAAAAAATACCCGTGCCGTCCGGACCGCGATGCGCGGTAACTTTATCCATCTGCCGTATCAATCCCTCATCCTTCCAAGTAAATCCATTTATGCTGCACATGCTATTCAAACCACTTTTTCAACGATGAAGTTGTAGAACAAAGGAAACTGGGCGCGGAAATCCCGTTTCGGTCGCAAAAACATAAGCAATCCGTCCAGACACCAGACAATCGGCAAAAAGAGAAGATGGAGTGGACTCCAGAGCAGCATATCAAGTTGCTCATAGGCGGCGAGAAAGGGACCGCGTCCGATTGGTTCAATCTCTTTCACAACAAAACCGTTGCGGACAAACAAAGCAGCGAGCGCCGTATCAGTATAACGCGTATAATCTTCAGGGGCGCGGTGCACATTAAGAAGAAAGGGGATAGTACCGATAACCGTGCCGCCGTGCTTAAGCAGGCGACGCGCTTCGCGAAGTGCGGCTTCGGGCGACTCAAGATGCTCCAAAATGTTAAAAAGAAGAACATAGTCCTGCGAGCCGTCCGGAAGCGGCACCCTCTCTTTCACAATATCCAACACAAAGTCAGTACCCGGTTTTGCCTCCACATCAACAACCTGTACCCGCGCGTCTGAAGCAAGGGAAATAAAACGATAATGGCTCCCCCGTCCCGCCCCACCGATATCAAGAATGTTTCCCGAAAGCGTGACGCGGCCACGCCAAAACAGATTCGTGAGCGTCCGGCTGACCGATTTTCCGCGCACCGCTTCGGCGAGCACCTGCGAGAGTTTTGGTTTGTAGGGCAATGATTTGTCCATACGAGTTATTAACACAGAGCACTAGGGAGCGACGAAAAAGGCCAGTACATGCTGAATGAGCCTAGCAAGGTTGTGGCGCTCCGCAACCCATGCTCGCGCCCGTTCATTATAGCCGATGTGGCCCCGCTCAAAAGCCCCCGCTATTTTTTCTGCAAGGTTCTCAGGATTACCTTGTTCAAATTTCGTTACCGCCGGAATCTCGCCCGAAAACGCTTCGCTTGATGTGAAGACGGGAAGACCGACAGCAAGCGCTTCAAGCACGGCTTTATCTATGCTTCCCGTGCGGCTCGCGTGAACAAAGGCCGTTGCCTCCGCGTACAGGCGCGGCAACTCCTCGTGCGAAACGCCGCCGCAAAACCGAACACCGCTGGAAGCAATTCGCCGTATCTCGGTAAGATATGCGCGGTCTCTCTCCGTAATCGGTTCGCCGACAATCGACATCTCCGCCTCCGGAAATCTTTCTCGCAGTTTCATAAATCCAAGAATAAGCGTGCGGAGGTCCTTCACGGGAACAATGCGTCCCACCGTAAGTAAACGAAGACCCCTGACAACGTTTGTGCGCTCGGGAAAAGGTTTTATCTTATTCGTATGAGCGACATTCGTAGTGTCGCAATCCCCCACATTTGATTTTCTGAAATCAAATGTGGGGTATGACACATCAATCCCGTGCCCAACCACCTCAACTTTTCTGCTCCGCAGACGACAGCTCTCCGGCGAGGCGGTAAAGATTCTGTCCACCAATAATGCCGCGAGCCGAAGTCGCCAGTTCACTTCTTTGTGCACATACCAAAGCGCGCTTTTCTTTCCCGCCAACCGCCAAAACAAACCGCCGAGCAGGGCATACTCCGGATTCATATGCACGAAGACAGAATCATACTCTTTTCGCTTTCGTACGATATATCGTACGAAACGAACCGCGTACAACAATCTTCGCCATAACTTAAATCTTAAATCTTTCAATGTAAATCTGTCTTTCCCGAGCGAGCACACCTGCACATTCTCCGGACAATGGTATTTCCCTTCCTCAAGACAGATCACCGTTACCTGCTCGCAATATTTTGCGAACTCCTCAATCCACCGAACGAAAAAACCGAGATTGCTGTCGGTTGCGTCAACTTTTTGGGTAACAATCAATAATTTCATAAAAACCGCTGAGCGGACGCGGAACAAAACCAGTGATAAATTGAATCGGGACGGTTCCGTCTCGTTCCGTGTTCTCAATTCCGTTTCGGTTCAGTGGAAGTCTTAAAGACGATGTGCCGCGAGATGAAAAAACTGCCGCAGGCAAGAAGTGCTCCAACAATAATCTGCGCGCCAAAATACCACAGATGCAATTTCTCCACAAAGAGAAACATGAGCAGAGTATTGAGACCGAGATTCGCAACCGCAATCACAAAATACAGAGCAACCTGCGCGTGCACCCGCTCTACCGAGGGGTCCTGAAAAGTCCAAAACTTTTGCAGGAAAAAACTGACACAGAATGCCACAATAAACGCGAGGACTGCGGAGAAAAGGTAATGCAACCCAAAAAACTCCGTCAACGCATAGAGCAGGCCGAGGTCCACTGCCGCGGCGGAGCCGCCTGCCGCGAGATAGCGCCACACGCGCGCGTGGCGCCGCATAAACGGGGCGCACGATGGGGCGCACCGCTCCATCAAACGGTGGCACTCCTCTTCACAAATTTGCAGGAACCGAATCATACAAGGGTAAATCCGAAATCCTAACATCGAAATCCCTAATCGGGCGAGCCCAAGCTACTCCGAGCTACTCCGAGCGGCTCGGACGCTCTAGGAGCGGCTCGGACGCTCTAGGACGGGCTTTAGCCG
>CAYJWA010000067.1:0-2831 GCA_964373775.1 uncultured Candidatus Saccharibacteria bacterium
AGAATGACATTGAGTTGTTTTTTAAACTCAACTGGCTTGACTTCAAGCCGCACTTTGATTTTGACGATAGTTTTACCGTTGAGGAGTTTCTTGATTTCTGGCGCGGGGGCGAAATTGATAAGTTTATAGAAAAACACGCGCCACACGCATATCTGGAGATTCGCCCCTGTTCTCCTCACTTTGAGAATGATGCGATGGATATCCCGCGCTATTTCTATGAGATTTTCTCAAATCTGGACGCATACATAAAACGGTCGGCGCAGATTGATTGGACCGCTGCCCGCCGTTCTCGCGACCGAGCTCTTCTCGCATGAACATTCTTTTGCTCCACTTTACTTGGGTAAAGTGGAGCAAAAGGGGAAGGCGAAGTGTTGAGAAGATTAAAAATCGTGCGCATTCCCAGGGTCTACATTTGGTGTATGGAGGGTGACGGTTTGCCTGACCCGTGTTGTCACGCGTTATTTTTTGAGATAATGAGAGGATGAAACAATGTCTTTCATTGTTGGCTGCGGGGATTTTGCTCTTGATTGTCGGAGGAGTGTTTCAAGCAGCGCGCGGGCGCGCGGGCGCGGGCGCGCCCGGAGGCAATGCAGCTGCGGTCGGCGTTGCGGCAAAAAAGACGGACTGCGCGCGCACGCCGAAGCCGAGAGAGTTTAACACCGCGCCCTACTACGAAGGACCGCTCATTGACGCGCACCTCCACATGCCGGTCTCATCTTCTATTGTCGCATCCGCGGGAAGGCGCATGGGGTTTGAGCATATGCCGTCGTTTGGCGGAACACTTGCGCCCGGTTACCTCGCGTGTTTGTTTCAAAGCGAGGGCATCACGCAGGTCTTCGGACTTTTCCTTACCACCAAGTTTTCATTGAATGCCGAGGTGCGCACTGCCGCACAGTTTCAGAAGAATTATCCGGGGCTTATCGCGCCGTTCTTTATGCCAGGAACGAACGACACGCTCCGCGTCAGCACGAGTACCGCGGCAAAGGCGCTTGACAAAAACAAAGAACTCTTCAAGGGCATCGGGGAGGTAAAGATGTTTGACAACGGTTCTATTCTACGACCTGTTTTTCTCGCGCACTATGACCTTGCGAAAGAGCAAAGAATTCCTGTGATGTTGCATCCGTATCACGAACACAAGACCGAGGTTGTACGGCTTCTCGAACTCTACCCGGATGTCAAGTTTCTATTCCACGGCGGGCACGACAGAGAATGGATTATGGAAGTTATAGAGAAGTACAAAAACGCGCATTACTCGCTGGATGCCGACCTGCTCTCGCTTTATGGTTGGAGACCGGAACATCGCGACAAAAAGCCGAGCAAGGAGGAGTTTATTGCGTATTTCAGAGGACACTTCAATGAACTGCTCGCAGAGGCGCTCACTGAATGGAAGGCGCGTATTGAGCGCTACCCAAACCAATTTATGTGGGGAACTGACCGGTGGTATGACTGGCATTTTGACTATGAAGTGGGCGGGCTTCTTACGGAGTTCGGACGCGCCTTTATCGGCCGCCTCGCGCCAGCAGTGCAGGAGAAGTTTGCCCGCAAAAACGCAGAGGCACTGCTTGAAAGGAGGTGAGATGTTTCCGTATAAAAAAGCGCCGAGAAAATCCTCTCGGCGCTTCCGCGAAGTTTCCGCGGACGCTAGTCGTGCCGATGGGTCTGTCTCCACTCGGCTTGTTCCGCGGGAGTGAGCACGCCATCCATTGCCGCCGCACGCAGTGCCGCGAAGTCCTCGCATCGTGTGCGCGCGGAGCGCGGTTGGGTGCTGGCGCGATGCTTCTGTGGCTTCGCGCCGCGCGTTTTCTTTTTCATGTGCGCCTCCGGGTTGAATTTATTCCAGTATACGCCTGTTTCACCGTGTTGCAATGGAACGATTTTCTGCAAGCCGATGCGCAGTCAGCCATGTTAAAATAGTTTGCGGTCGCAAACTATTTTAACAACGGGTGTTTGTTACCGCTCATCACGGATTTTCACCCAGAGGACGCCTACCGTGTTCTTTCCATCACCGTTCGGTCCGCAGCCCCAGAAGGTGTCTATTGGCGAGTTTTCTACAATCCTGCGTTTACCGGAACGCTTCAGTGCGTCGCGCACGGTTTCGTGCTGTGCAAGCTTTGCTCGCAGGATTTCTTCCATGATACCGACTTTGCGCTCGTGCCAATCTTTCGGTTGCGCCGGCCTATTCTGATGCGCGATACGCTGGGCGTCTTCGGGGCATCCCGCCGCTAAAATCTGTTTCGCAAGGTCGGCCCGCACCGCACTGTATTTTTTCCACTGATACGCATGCTCGGCGGTAGGGAAGCGTTTGCTCCAAATATCTATCCGGTGCGCCGAGAAGTTATTCAGCGCATCAAAGGCGGGCGTGAAGAAATAAACCGCCTCGGAGGTTTCTCTATTTGGTCCTTTGCTTGAAATCGGATACATAAGATTTCGCGCAAAGCGGAGGGGGCGAGATTCTCCGCCACCGGACTGGCGGACCAGCCGATTTTATGGCGGGGAACTCACAAGCCCTTTCGGGCGCCGGTTTTTCCGCCGCAGTGCGGTGGGGGTGAGATTCGAACTCACGACACCCTTTCGGATGTGACGGTTTTCAGGACCGTTCCGTTAGACCGCTCCGGCACCCCACCGCGCTAAGGCGGATTAATTCAACATAGTCGTTCGCCGCGGCGAACTCCTTGTTTCATAGCAGATACGTTTAACGAATAGAGGTAGATACACTTGACGAATGGTGCACACGAATTTTAGGAAGGCGCACACGAGTGGGGGACACCCTGCGCTCCCTGCCTGCGCCGGAGGCATCGCGGCAGGCAGGCGCCCTGCGGTGCCGTTCTCAA
>CAYJWA010000068.1:0-2745 GCA_964373775.1 uncultured Candidatus Saccharibacteria bacterium
ATTACGAAAACCACACGCACGACCCGTTCTTGATGAAAGATATGGAGAAGGCGGCGGAGCGGATTTTGAAGGCGGTGCAGAATGAAGAGCGGATTGCGATTTTTAGCGACTATGACGCGGATGGGATTCCGGGGGCGGTGATTCTTCATGATTTCTTCAAACGGATTGGCCATCTGAACTTTGAGAATTACATTCCCGACCGGCATGGCGAGGGGTTTGGATTAAACAGCGGGGCGATTGAGGAATTGGCGAAGCGCGGCGTAAAACTCTTGATTACTATTGATTGCGGCATCACAGATGCGGAAGAAGTCGCGCTCGCAAATCAACTCGGTATGGAAGTGATTATCACTGACCATCATTTGTTAAACGGGTCTATTCCTCTTGCCTATGCGATTCTGAATCCAAAACAACCTGACTGCGCTTATCCCGAAAAGATGTTGTGCGGCAGCGGCGTTGTCTTCAAGCTGATTCAATCTCTCTGCTCTCGTATCCGTTCCCCTTTGGAATTTGGTGCTTGTGATTTGGGATTTCCAGCATCCACTTTCCCAGTCGGCTGGGAAAAGTGGATGCTGGATATGGTGGGACTGGCTACATTATCGGACATGGTCCCGCTCACGGGAGAAAACAGAGTTTTCGCGTATTACGGATTGAAAGTATTGAAAAAGTCGCCGCGAAAGGGGTTAAATGAACTTTTGTCAGTGCTGAAACTCAATCGCGCGGAGCTTACCGAAGACGACATCGGATTTAGCATCTCGCCGCGCATCAACGCGGCATCGCGCATGGGAGCGCCGATGGACGCGTTTCGCCTCTTTGCGACTACGGACGAAGCCGAGGCCGGAGCGCTTGCCGCACATCTTAATCGGATTAACGACGAGCGCAAAGGTCATGTGGCGGCGCTCGTCAAAGAGGTGCGAAGAGTCGTGCGCGAGCGGCATACAGAACGCGAGCCATCGGTCGTGGTTGCCGGGAATCCAAACTGGCGACCCGCGCTTCTCGGACTTGTTGCGAATTCATTGGTTGAAGATATGGGTTGTCCCGTGTTTCTGTGGGGCAGAGAGGAAAGTCCGGCTAAACCGAATCCCTCGGATTCGGTCGCCCGATTCGCCGAAGGCGAATTTAGGGAACTTAAGGGCTCATGCCGCTCGGACGGCAGTGTTGACCTTTCGCTTCTCATGCAGGAGGCACACTCGGTCTTCAGCGACTTTGGGGGGCACAAAGAGGCAGGAGGGTTTTCCACGACGCTTGAAAAAGTGCATTTGCTTGAGAGCGAACTGGAGAGGGCGTATGAAAAAGTGCGCCTGAGCCGAGAAGTGGTACCACAGTATCTAGTAGATGCGCGAGTGAGCATTGATGAAGTTAATTGGGCTATGTGGAATGACATTGCGAAACTTGCGCCGTTCGGGACGGGGAATCCGAAGCCGCTTTTTTTGTTTGAGCAGGTTTCGGTGAGCCGCGTTGAACTTTTTGGGAAAGAGAGGCAACATCTAAAACTTATGTTCGTCAAAACAAACGGCGATGGCGTGTCCGCCGTGAAGTTTTTTTCAAAGCCAGATGATTTCGGCGGCATTGCGCAAGGGCAGAATATAAATCTTCTCGCCCATCTCGAAAAATCCACCTTCGGCACCTACCCCGAACTCCGTCTGCGGATTGTTGATATTTTTTAGTCCTCGTTCATAATTCATGAATCATGATTCATGCTTCTCACGAAGTGATTATCTTCACCGACGGCGCGGCACGGGGGAATCCGGGTCCGGGAGGATATGCCGCTATCATTGTTTTGCAAAACAATGATAGCGGAAGCTCGAAGCTCGAATTTCGAAGCTTGAAGAATATCCACATTACGGAAATAGGGGGCGGGGAAGTTCACACGACGAACAATCGAATGGAACTGCGCGCCGCGATTGAGGCGCTGTCTTTCATCTCAAAATCTCAAAATCTCAAAATCTCAAAATTGACCGTTTATACGGACTCCTCCTATCTCGCAAACGGCATCACTCGCTGGATTCACGGCTGGCAGAAAAAGGGGTGGAAAACAGCAAACAAGAAACCGGTTTTAAACCAAGACCTGTGGGAACAGCTTCTTCGTTATAGTACGATATATCGTACTATAACCTGGAAACAGATTGCGGGGCATGCGGACACGGCAGGCAACATCCGCGCCGATGAAATTGCTACGGCATTTGCGGATGGCGAGAACCCGAAACTCTATTCTGGTGTTCTCAAGAATTACAGAATAAAGAATATCTTGAATGTCTCGTGATGCGTATCTCTATACGATACTTGCCGGTTTTGTTGCCGGAATCTTTTTTCGGTCGTTCGTTGATATGGGCGCGAGCTTCCCGCTATTTTTGTTGTCATTAGGTGCGGCGGTTTTTGTCGTGGAACGGCGGACGCTTCTGTTCGCTCTCTTTCTTTTTGCCGCGGGCTTGGGGATGCTACGCTACGACCTAGCCGACCGAAGCGGTCCGCAAACTGCACTCAACTCGCATATCGGGCAACCAGTAATACTTGAGGGGTTGGTAGTTGACGAGCCGGACGAGCGCGAGAGCGTAACGCGGCTGATCATAAAGACGCACGAAACAAAGTTATTGGTTACGGTCGGCAGAGAGCCGAAATACGCCTACGGCGACCGCGTCTCAATCAGCGGAAAGTTGGAGAAGCCGAGAAACTTTACCCCCACACCAATCCGTTCCGAATTGGTGTGGGGGTTTACGGACGAAACAACGCTTCGCGAAGTTGATTATA
>CAYJWA010000069.1:0-2345 GCA_964373775.1 uncultured Candidatus Saccharibacteria bacterium
CCGACGCCGCCGGGAACAGGTGAGATTGCGGCGGCGAGCGGCGCGACGCTTTCAAAATCAACATCCCCGACAAGTTGTCTGCCCCGAGTTTTATCGAGTGGAGGAACTTCTTCAGCAAGCGCTTCACCGGTTGCAACACGATTAATGCCGACATCAACAACAATTTGCGTTTTGTCATTTCTAAAATATTCCAGTCCGATAAACTTCGGCTTCCCGATTGCAACCACTATGATGTCGCTCTTGCGCGAGATTGCTTGCGCTTCTTCTGTCGGCGTTTTGCTGTTCAAAACAGTTACGCGCGCTCCGCGCGCTGAAAGAAGTTGTGCAATCGGACCGCCTGCGATGAACGAACGGCCGAACACGGCAACTTTTTTATCCGCAACCGAAATGCCGTAGTGCGACAGCAGTTCAAACACGCCTCGCGCGGTCGCGGGAATAAAGGTGCTCCCTTGCGCAAGTCCGTCCACATCTTTTTCCAAGGCGACCGCGTCAAGTAGTTTCTGTCTATTGAGATGCGGCGGTATCGGCAGTTGGAGAATAATGCCGTGGACAGTGCAGTCATTGTTGAATTGCTGAATTACTGAAAGGAGTTCGGGTAGCGGGACTTCCGCCGCGAACCGCATATGCTCTACTACGGCTCCGATATTCTCACCGAAACTCTTTTTCTGTCGGATGTATGCCGCGCTTTCTTTGTTGCCCCCAACCTGAAGGATGACCAGTTTTGGTTTTGACGAAAACGCCGCGATTTTTTCCCGAAGCTTCGCGGCGATTTCATCCCGAACCTTTTTGCCGTCAAGTAGCAGAGGCATAATAACCAAACACCAAGGTACAATCATCAAACAAAACTCAAAATCCAATCAGCAACTTTTTTGAAAATTGATTATCGGATATTGTTTGGAGCTTGTTTCTTGGTTATTGGAATTTAATTATAGGTGGCTTCCATCGCCCCCGTCGGTATTCTTTCGGGTCCTTTGTTGCGATAGCGCTTGATGAAGTCGCGGATGCGGCTCTCGGGAAGCGGCCCGCCGTCAAGATTAAACTTGTCCACCCGCTCCCACGCGACAAGCGCAATATCAGTGTCATTCGCTTCGCGCGGGGTGATGATGATTTTGGCAAATGCAAATTTCTTCAACTCGTCTTTTGTCTTCTGCGGAATGCGCGGGTGATAGGTGATCCAAACATCACCATGCTCAAGATTGTGTATCGCGTTTTCGTCCGGAATCGGCTCGTAAAAAAAACCCTTGCGTGAGGTAAGTGAGTAGTGCCATCCGCCCGAGGGCGGATTAGAATGGTACGCCGGATGCTCCGCGCCGACCTCAATGTGGTCGTGATTTTGTGCTTCGTAGAACACACTGTAGTCAGCCCCTTCCGGCGCGTTGCTCTGTACAGCCGCGGTGATACCCCACCCCGCGAGGCCGAGAAGGATGACTATGATGATGACCCAGATTGTTTTTGACATATTCGACACTATAACAAATCAAGTATCAATCTGCGAATGTATGTTCTTATTCTCCCTTTCTAAAGGAAGCACTGCATTCTGATGCAGGAGGAATTTTAAAATCCTCCGGTTCGCAGACTCACCACCTCCTTTAAGAAAGGAGGAATTAAACCTGCCCCAAAAACACCTTTTCAAGAATCCCGCTTTGCACAATAGCGCCGGGCTTCCCCTCCGCCACCACCGCGCCTTTGTCCAGCACATATGCTCTGTTCACAATATGCAAAAGCGATTTCAGGTTATGCTCAACAACAAAAATCGCGGTTTTGTGCCGTTCGTTTATTTCACGAACTTTTGCAAATACCTCCTTTACAATCTTCGGCGCGAGACCAAGCGATGGTTCGTCCAATAATAAAACACTCGGCCGCGTGACAAGCGCGCGAGCAATCGCGAGCATTTGCTGCTGCCCGCCAGAGAGCGTGCCTGATTTTGCTTTGAGTTTTGCGCGAAGCGCCGGAAATATATCAAGCACCTCTTCAATCCTCTGTTGCAGTAATTTGTTACCGTGCCCCGTAGCGAACCATGTTCTGGTACTGGGGTCACGAACCACAAACCCGCCAATCTCCAGATTTTCACGAACCGTGAGATGCCGAAAGACGCGCCTACCTTGCGGCACGAATGCAACCCCCTCCGCAACCATCTGATGTGGTATCGGTTTAATATGCTTTTCGTGCCAGAGGACTTTGCCGTGAGAGAGGGTCGCCAACCCGAAGATACTCTTCAGTATCGTTGACTTCCCCGCACCGTTTGGCCCCATCAATGCCACAATCTCACCCTCGTCAAGCGAGACGCTCGCGCCATCAAGCGCCTTCACTCCGCCGTAGTGGACATGCGCATCTTCAACTTTGAG
>CAYJWA010000070.1:0-1999 GCA_964373775.1 uncultured Candidatus Saccharibacteria bacterium
ACTAAGAGGCAAATATGCTTGAACCAATCGCCTTTATCATTGTTGCGGTTTTCTTTGTCGTCGTGTTTCTCATCGGCGTGATTGACCGTAAGCGTATGACGATTGATGACTACTTCGTTAATGGCAGAATGACAAAGCCGTGGGTGCTTGTCGCAACAACCGCTTCCTCGTTTCTGGGCGTGGGCTCGCTTATCAGTAACGCGGGCGTGGCATATTCGGGCGGCGGTTGGGCGACCCTTCTGCTCGTTGGCTCTTTTGTTCTTTACTTTTTCATCTTTGCCCGCTTTTTCGCGCCGCGCATCAAGGAGTTTGGCGACCGCGCGAAAGCGTACACCCTCCCTGACTTTCTGGAAGCGCGGTATGACGCGCGCACCCGTCTTGCAGGAACTCTTGTGGTGCTCACGGTCTACGGGTTTTTCCTCGCGCTACAGATTTTGGGAATCGCGGTGTTTGTCGCATCGGTGGGTGGCATTGACCCGAGATGGGCAACACTTCTCGGCGGTCTTATCGTGGTTGCGTATACTACAATCGGCGGCATGCGGGCGGACATCCGCACCGACATCTTTCAGTTCGCGGTGATGTTTGTGCTTCTCCTCGTTTTTCTCCCGCTTCTCTTCGTCAAAGGCGGGGGATGGGAGGCGCTCGGCGCGCTTCCGCCATCCTTTCTTTTTGGCAGCGAGTTTGCCCCCTGGTATGTCTATGTGTTCGGATTCTTCACCATTGGCGCGACGAATCTCGTGAGCGCAGACCTCTGGCAGAGAGCGTATGCAGGCGATACCGCACGGAATGTGAAAAGAGCAATGCTCGTTTCCAGTATCATCGTACTTCTCTTTTTAGTTGCCGGCACTTTATTCGGGCTTATCGGTAAGGTTGTTCTCCCGCCAGTTGGCGAGAACATGGTCGTGCCAGAGCTTCTCAAACTCTATCTGTCGCCGGTTTTATTCGGCGTAGTTCTCGCCGGATTTTTCGCAGCCATTATGTCATCGGCAGACACTGTGCTTCTTATCATGAGCATGACTTTGGTACACGATGTATATCAAAAGACGCTCAAAAAAGAATTGTCAGCGGAGCGGATGCTTTCAATAAGTCGTACGGTAACGGCGGTGCTCGGCATTCTTGCGGTGGCTCTGGCGCTTACCGTTTTTAGCGTGGTGCACATTCTGATTGACGGGGTATCCTTCTCGGTTGCGCTCCTTCCTGCGGTTATTTTCGGCTTCTACGGAAAGAATCCTTCGCCTCGCGCCGCGTTCTGGAGCATTATCACAGGATTTATCGCGGTAACCATCTTTCTCTTTATCTCGCCGGTAGAAGCGTTCATTCCGGGAATTGCCGCGGGTTTTCTTGCCTATTTCCTTGTGCGATTTGTAGAGCGCAGGAACAGAACGGCAACGGTTTGATATAACCGTTTGGTGATTAGTGGGAAAAGTAACCTGCGGGGACTAAAATACCCATATGGTTACTGGGGAAAAGGGGTCAGGTACCTTTATCCCTCGGTGAAGGAGCTTTTTTGTTGACACCTGATGTCTACAGTTTTTCAAATTGGAAATTAAAATAAAGATGACACTGAAAACAGATAAAAACATGGCGCATGGCGCGAAAAAGACCATGTTAAAATAGTTTGCGACCGCAAACTATTTTAACATGGGGAGAAACGGCAAAAAGAACAGCAAAAAGAAAAGGACTCCGTATTCCGAAGGAATCCTCTCTGCGTCGGTTGTGGACACCCGATGTCTACGGATTTTTACGAAACTGGCAAAACTGTACAATGGTCATTGATGTTTTATTTTTCATACTATCCTTTTGTTCATTTTTTGTTCCGAGGTTAAATCTAGCACACAAAAAGCGGGTTGTCCCGCTTCTTATATCCGCGCTATCTACGTCCTATCTGCGTTAATCCGCGTTTTAGTTACCACGCGAAATGGGCGAATGCCTTGTTTGCTTCCGCCATTTTGTGCACATTCTCGCGCTTTTTTACGGCATCGCCTTCGTTTTTTGAGGC
>CAYJWA010000071.1:0-1974 GCA_964373775.1 uncultured Candidatus Saccharibacteria bacterium
AGAAAGTCGCGAATCGTGATGTCTCCCATCGCAAAACCCACAAACGGCACTGGTTCTACGCCAAAAATCTCAAGAAGATTATCGTAGCGACCGCCGCCGAAAAGAGAACGACGATTATCGGCATGCGTATCAAAGACCTCAAAGACCATACCGGTGTAATAATCAAAGCCGCGCACAATGTCTGCATCAAACTCGGTATTGGTTATCCCTCTTTCGGAAAGTTTTCTTCGTATTGCAATAATATCGGCACTTTCGGTAATTTCGAAATCTCCACCGAGCTTCTGTAGTTCAGTTTTTCGCTCTTCTTCGGACATTTTCCCCTTACGGTCTATGAGACGCGCGATTACTTTATGATTTTCTGCCGGAACTTTCCGATGAATCAGTGCGCTGGTAAGCGCATTTCGGCTTCCGATTTTTATTACAAAATCCCGATCTTTTGCTCCAAACGCTTTCATAAGTGCAGGTGCGAGCGAAATACTTTCAACATCTCCATCAAGTCCCCCCACACCAACAATATCGGCATTAAATTGCCAATGCTCGCGCTTGCGGCCGCGCTGGGGGCGCTCGTAGCGGAAACAGTTCGCAATGGTGAACCAACGGAGGGGGAACTTCAGGGACTTGCGCCGCGCCGCGACCATGCGGGCAAGAGTAGGGGTCATTTCAGGACGGAGAGTTACCTCACGGCCGCCGCGGTCGGTGAATGAGTAGGTCTGCTCGCTGACGATTTCATCGTTTCCTTTGTTTCGGTATAGGTCGGAGTATTCAAGGAGGGAAGCGCTGTATTCCTGATACCCGAATTGTTCTGCTACCTTGCGCCAGACGGCAAAGATATAATTCTGCGCCGCCATGTCCTCCGGATAAAAATCCCGCACGCCCTTGTATGGATCCGTGGAGAGTTTGTTTTTCCCCGCTTTCGACATGAACGAATTGTAACACGCCCATCCGTTTCCACAAGCCGAAAAAAAGCGGCTTTCGTGCGAAAGCGCGCTCTGAAGGAAAATTTGCCGCTAATTGTCCCGCGGCGGTATCCCGACCCCTTTGCTTTGCGCATTGCCGCGGGCGATTCCGATCAGCGCGCCGAAGAGCATGCAAATCATGAGTACAGCAGTGTAGAGGAAAACTTTTTGCGTCCCGCGTATAAGTAAAGCCGTAATGAAACCCGTAAGCGCGCTTATGCCGAGAATGATTCGGCCCCAGACCGGCGCGTCAAACCAGCCGGTGAAAAAGCCGACTACCGCGGCGACAATGAAGGAAAGGAAGATGCCGACAGTGGGGAGAACCATACTCCCGAAAGATACAGCGAGCGCGATGGTTCCGAAAATACCCGCGCAGTAGATATCGATCCGCAGTTGCGTTGCCGCAATTTTCATAAAACAGAATCGTTGATTGTTTCTTTGAGTTGAGCTAGTGCCACGTTTAATACTAGATTCAGGCGCGGAGAATAGCAAGCGCTCTTGTTCCCAAAATTGTCTCAATTTGTTATGCTGTCCTTATGGCGAAGACAGATACAAAAGTTCTCCTCTCCGGCATTCAGCCGTCGGGAAGGCCGCATATCGGCAATTACTTCGGCGCGTTGAAGCAGTTCGTGGAGCTCCAAGCAAGCCACCGCTGTTTTTTTATGATTGCCGACTATCACGCGCTGAACACGATTCAGGACGCGGTGGTGATGCGCGAAAATGTCATTAACCTCGCGGTTGATTATTTGGCGGTTGGTATTGACCCAACGCAATCGATTCTGTTCAAACAATCCGATGTGTCAGAACACACTGAGCTTGCGTGGATATTTGACACCATCACCACGATGCCGTTTCTGGAGCGGGCGCACGCGTACAAAGATGCGGAAGCAAAGGGCAAAGAGCGGAGCGTGGGACTCTTTAATTACCCGATGCTTATGGCGGCAGATATTCTCCTTTACGATACCGATGTGGTGCCGGTTGGCGCGGACCAAAAACAACATGTGGAGATTGCGCGCGA
>CAYJWA010000072.1:0-1929 GCA_964373775.1 uncultured Candidatus Saccharibacteria bacterium
GGTCGTATTGTCCAGATTATTGGTCCGGTCGTGGATGTGGAGTTCGGCGAGAGCGTGCCGCCCATCTATACCGCGCTGGAGCTTCTTGAGGTTGAACCTAAAAGCGGAGAAGAGGTTCAACCTCCCCGAGCCGTTTTTGAAGTTGCCCAGCATCTGGGGAATGGAAGAGTGCGCGCGATTTCTATGAGCACGACCGACGGGCTCTCGCGCGGGCTCGCCGTTACCAACACCGGCGCGCCGATTAGCGTACCGGTAGGGAAGCCGATTCTCGGCAGAATGTTCAATCTGCTTGGGGATGTGATTGACGGAATGCCTGCGATTGACCGAGGCACACCCCGCCTTCCGATTCACCGCAAGGCGCCTGCATTCACGGAGCAGTCCACGAAAGTTGCAATCTTTGAGACGGGTATCAAGGTTATTGACCTCATCGCGCCATTTATCAAGGGAGGAAAAGTCGGACTCTTCGGCGGCGCGGGAGTGGGGAAGACGGTTTTGCTTCAGGAACTTATCCGCAATGTCGCAACCGTCAACAAGGGCTACTCGGTCTTCGCCGGTGTTGGCGAAAGAACCCGTGAAGGAAACGACCTCTATAATGAAATGAAAACATCCGGCGTTCTTCCCCAGACCGCGCTCGTCTTCGGACAAATGAACGAAGTGCCGGGCGCACGCGCCCGCGTTGGTCTCTCGGGTCTTACTATGGCAGAGCACTTCCGCGATTCTGAAGGCAAGGATGTGCTCCTCTTCATTGACAATATCTTTCGCTTTACGCAGGCCGGCTCGGAGGTTTCGGCGCTTCTCGGACGAATGCCCTCGGCTGTCGGGTATCAGCCGACCCTTGCTAATGAGATGGGAGAACTGCAGGAGCGCATCACTTCCACCAAGAAGGGCTCCATCACTTCGGTGCAGGCAATCTATGTGCCTGCCGACGACATCACCGACCCCGCGCCGGCGACGACCTTTTCGCATCTCGACTCGACTATTGTCCTCTCCCGCCCGCTTACTGAACTTGGCATCTATCCGGCTGTAGACCCGCTTGACTCAAGCTCAACCGCGCTTGACCCGAACATTGTGGGCGAGGAGCACTACAAAGTTGCCCGTGAAGTTCAGCGCATCCTTCAGCGCTACAAAGATTTGCAGGATATTATCGCGATTCTCGGCATTGAGGAGCTTTCCGACGAAGACCGCCTCACCGTGGAACGCGCGCGAAAGATTCAGCGATTCCTCTCGCAACCCTTCAATGTGGCCGAGGTCTTCACCGGCAAGCCGGGTAAGTATGTTACTCGCGCCGAGACCGTCCGAGGGTTCAAGGAGATTATTGACGGTAAGCACGACGACAAGCCGGAATCAGCTTTTTATATGAAGGGAGGGATAAACGAAGTTACTGCGTAACTTCGAATATCTAATTCCTAATTGCCTAATTTCTAATAAAATTTCAAATTTGGGCTCCTCAACCCTTTGTTAGATGAATTAGATAATTAGATGAATTAGAAATTGCACGGACAAGTACATTTTGAGAACTCAAAAATATGGCAAAATCCCAAAACACCATTCAACTAAAACTCGTGTCGCTAAAGGAAGTGCTCTTTAACGACTATGTTGACTCCGTGACCTTGCCGACAAAAGCCGGTGAGATAACCGTGCTCCCGCATCACGCTCCGCTCATTTCACATTTGGAGAAAGGCACTATCCGTGCAAAATCCGCAGGACAATCAAAACCGTTTGAGATTGACGGCGGCTTTATGGAGGTGACGGGCGACAGCCGACTCACAGTTTTGTTAAGTTGATAAGTTTAAAGTCGGTAAGCTACAGAAGGCCGAGCAATTCGGTCTTTTTCATAGTAGATACGTTTAACGAATAGCGGTAGATACACTTGACGAATGGTGCACACGAATTTTAGGAAGGCGCACACGAATGGGGGACACCCTGCGC
>CAYJWA010000073.1:0-1747 GCA_964373775.1 uncultured Candidatus Saccharibacteria bacterium
TTTCGGCGGAATGTAGCCCGTCAGATTGTTCTTCGCGTAGCGCCCGTTCTCTTTGTAATTCTGTTTCGGAGGCGAGGAGAGCAGTGAGAAGGTGAGTTGCGCGATCGCCATCCCGGGGCGCAGAATGATGGGAACATTATTGAGGTTGCACAGTTCAAGCGCGACCTGCAAGAAGTGCCCGGGATTGATGAGCGCGGCGCTGTTGTGGACGAGAAGACCGATGCGCGCGAGCGACGACTTGCCGTTCACTTCTATCAAATAGTGGTCAGAGCCAAAATAGTCCTTTGAGTGCCCGAGGATGCTCACCCCGGGGTGGAGCACAAACGCCTCGCCGTCCGCGACCCGCACCTCATGGGTTTTGGGGAAAACCTTGTTCGCGGGGTCAATGAAGGTGGAGGTGTGTTCATCGTTGACGATAAAGACATTGCCGAGCACGATGTCGTAACTCGCGGGCTGAAGCCGCGACTCCACAAACGGCTCCAAGGTAATGGCGCCGCGCTTGATTTCCTTCTTTATATCTATATCGGACAGAAACATATACTCGACACTAATTACAAATTAAGAACGAATGACACGAATATGGAAGCGGAGAATTACGAATTAGCACGGACGACACGAATGGGCTTCAGATACCGGTTCCTGAAGTTTACAATTAAACCTAATTTGAGACCACTTGCGTCTAAATAACGATTCATTTGGTAATAATCTTCCTTGGTTATAAAGGATTTCGCTTTGAAGTCCACGAGAATCTTACCCGCAATAATGAAGTCAACTTTATTGGTGTATAGATTTTCTATTCCCTTAACAGAAATTTCTTTTTCACGCACATAAGGCATGCCATCTTCTCTCAAGAGGATCTCGAAAAAGTCTGCATATTGTTTTTCTCTGCAAAATCTCCCAAGTTCATTATGCGTCTTGAAGAGCAGACCGTTTATCTCAAAAGACAGCTCTTTGTGAAAAAGTTCGGCCATGCTCGGATTCGTGTGCCCTATTCGGAAGGGTTCTTAACCATTAGTGTCATTAGTGTGCATTCGTGTATTAGTGTCGCGGTTATATTGGTGTCGAGTTCACTCCACCACAAAAACTTTTTCTGTCCCGTAGTAATCCTCCCAATGCTCGTTATAAAACTTGAACATCCGCTCCAGCCGGTCCTGCGCAAGTTCGGCACAGCCAAGCTCCGCCATAAGCGCCTTGAGTTCCTGCCGCGCGTACGCCGCCTCGCGCCCGTCATCAATCATCTTCTCAAACTCGGCAAGATAGCCATACCCGGCGTTTTTATCAATCGTGATATAAATATTCCCAAGGTCGTAGTGTTCGCGCTCGCGGGACCACTTTGCTTGATACGAGAGACCTGCGTCAAGCAGTTTTTTATCCAATGCTTCAAGCGAGAGCGCGACCGGCTCCTCGAATTCTATACGCGAAACCCCGTTTGCGCTTGTGTCGTCGCCGATGGATGCTTTCATAATGAAAAAGACTTTTCCATCCGCTTCGCGCGTCCGGATCGAAACTTCTTCCTTTGCGCTCTGCAGGATGCGGACAAGCTCCCCCAGCTTCTCTTTACTTGGGTAAAGTGGAGCAATTGCGGCTTTAATCCTTTGCAAATCCTCCGGCGCATTAAAATAGTGATTGCGCTGTTTATGCGGCGGCAAGGTTTTCAGCGCAGGAAACAGCTGCACCAAACGGCGCTTGAGTTCGTCCGCCCGCTCGCGGCTTCCGAGCAAACTCTTTATTTCAATTTCGAACATAG
>CAYJWA010000074.1:0-1575 GCA_964373775.1 uncultured Candidatus Saccharibacteria bacterium
TCTTTGAGTTGTTCGGGCTTTACTTCAGACGGCGCATCCATCACCGAGGTCTGACCGGAGGCATTCATCGGAAAAGCGATGACTTCGCGGATGTTCGGCTCGTTCGCGAGAAGCATAACAAGACGGTCAAGACCGGGGGCCATGCCGGCATGCGGCGGCGCGCCATATTCGTATGCCTTGATAATATGTCCAAACCGCTCCTCGGTTTCCTCTGGTGTCAGCCCCATCATCTCAAAGACCTTGCGCTGTACCTTCGGGTCGGAGATGCGCACGCCGCCGGAGGCAAGTTCGTATCCGTTACAGACAAGGTCGTACTGTTGCGCACCGAGGGCGTCCAGTTCAGGATTCCGCTTTCCTGCTGATTCTCTGGTCGCCTGCATCAGCTTCTCGAGATGTTCAGGCCGCGGAGCGGAGAAAGGATTGTGAGCGAAGGTGTAGCGCTTCGCATTGTCGTCCCATTCAAGCAGCGGAAAGTTCACGACCCACGCGAAGGCGAGCACATTCGGGTCGCGCTCCGTTTCCGGTCGCAGGTCGAACTTGTCGGCTCCAAATTGCTTCACTGCCTCTTCATGCGTAAAAACAGGAAACGGCTTTTTCCAAACCCTCTTCCCGCAGGACTCAACAACGAAAATCATCAGTCCCTCAACGAGGTCAAGCACATCGCGCTCTTTGACGAACGCCATCTCAAGGTCAATCTGGGTATGTTCAAACTGCCGGTCGCCGCGCAGGTCTTCGTCCCGCATGGCGCGCGCGAGTTGATAATAGCGTTCAAAGCCGGAGAGCATCAAGAGTTGTTTGTACTGCTGGGGCGCCTGCGGAAGCGCGTAAAATTTTCCCGGCTGCATCCGGGAAGGCACCAAGAAGTCCCGCGCTCCTTCAGGCGAGGTCTTGGTGAGAAGCGGCGTCTCAATCTCCACAAAGTTGTTTTTGTTCAGATATTCGCGCACCAGCATTGTTACCCGATGCCGGAGCCGGAGATTCTTCTGCATCCGCGGGCGGCGCAGATCAAGGTAGCGATACTTCAGGCGGATTTCTTCCCCAATCTCCATTCCGTCCCCGCGCACATCTATCGGCGGCGTCTCTGCCTTGTTTATTACCTCAATCTGTAAGACCCCGAGTTCAATATCGCCGTTTTGCTCATTTTTGTTCACGAGTTTTTCCGGCCGCTTGTTCACTTTTCCGGTAACCGAAATCACCCATTCGGGTCGGATGGCGCTTGCGGTTTCGTGCGCAGAAGGGTTCCTGCTCCCCTGCCCGAGGGGAGCTCCCGAAGGGTGAGGGGAGGGAGCCACGATGCACTGCACTTTCCCGCTCTCGTCGCGCACATCAATGAAAATAAGCTTGCCGTGGTCGCGCCGAATATCCACAAATCCGGCAATCGTCGCCTCCGCGCCGATATGCTCTTTGAGTTTTCCGATAAGTATTCGGTGCATAGCTATAGTGTTTTAAGTATCTTCTGTACGGTCTCCTTGAGAGGAATACATTTAACCGCCTCGAGTTCTCCGATTGCGATTCGGTTTTTCATACGCCAAGCACTTTACGGACAAATGGATAAAAGTATGATTCCAATGATTC